>CALPWQ020000005.1 GCA_943327315.2 Chitinophaga pinensis | reverse complement strand
GTGGAACAATTGCAGGAACGGATACATTGTATGTTCCAGTTACGATGACCTGACTTACACCAGAAGAGGTAGGTGTGCCGCTGAAAACAATACATCCCGTTGTTCCACCATTCATTACACAAGTCGATGGAAAACAACTTTGTGACAATCCGTTCGGTAAACCGATAGGGTTATTCAGTGTCAATGTATTGACCACCGTTCCAACAGGTGGAGTAGGAAATCCGATTTGAGCGGAAAGGTCTACCACAAGTGCCGTTGGTACCTTAATCGTGATGATTGTTTCATAAGGGTTGCCGATAGATCCAACGGGTAGGCCCGGGTTTGTGTTAGGGTCAGGATGAAGTCCATCGCCAGTTACTGTTGCTGGAGTGCAATTTTGAGCAAATGCACCAAGGCTCAAAAATAAAGAGAGGAATAGAATGCTTGTTTTCATAGTTGTGTAAATTGTATGGTACAAAATTACAGAAAATTGAAGAATGGAATTTGGAAGTTCCATTTCTCCGAATAATTGAAATGGTTTTATCAAAAAATGACCATTTATATCGTGAATTTGGTAATTTTACCCTTCCTACTACACTCTTGATAATGAAAAAACTACTTATCGTTTGCCTTTTTTTAGGTGCAATATTTCAAGTTTCTGCCCAGCTTGATACTGTCTTTTGGTTTGTTGCCCCTGAGGTAGCTCAGCAGCATGGTGATCGACCAATTGTTTTTAGGTTTGCAACGCTCGCCAATCCTGCGACGATCACCATCAGTCAGCCAGCAAATCCACTTTTTCCAACACAAGTATTAAATCTAGCCGCCAATTCGGCGCAAACCTTAGATTTAACACCTTGGATTGATATCGTTGAAAACAAACCAGCAAATACGACGCTCAACTACGGGTTCAAAATTTCGGCAAGTGCCAACATCACGGCTTATTATGAGGTAAATCCAACATGCGCCTGCAATCCGGATATCTTTTCATTAAAGGGAAAAAATTCGGTAGGCACCTCATTTCTAACACCTTTTCAAAATTTCTTAAACAATGCATCGTATGCGCGTTCCGCTTTCAACATCGTTGCTACGCAGGACAATACGACAATAACAATCATCCCCAAACAAAATATCGTTGGACATGCCGCGAATGTTCCATTTAACATCGTTCTGAACAAAGGTCAAACCTATTGCGCAGAAAACGCGAGCACGCTCGCTGCTTTGCACATGAGTGGATCAGCCATTGTATCAGACAAACCCATCGCGGTAACACTTTCAGACGATACGGCAGAAGGAACACCTTATGGTGGTTGTGCGGATATCATGGGAGATCAACTTATCCCTACTAACATCATTGGGTCAGAGTACATCGCTATTAAAGGATACCTCAACGGCCCCGATAAATTGTATATCGTCGCAGCGACAAATGGAACCCAAATCACAATTGATGGCTTTGTAGTCGGAACGATCAATGCAACGCAAACATATGTGCATACCTTGAGTGCACCGACGGCATACATTCAAACTTCTCAGCCGGCATATGTGCTGCACCAATCTGGATTTGGATGTGAGGTAGGTGAGGCAATCTTACCGCCTGTAGTATGCACAGGTTCGAACGTCGTGCCTTTTGTGCGTTCGACGAATGAGTTCTTTGCATTGAACATTTTAGTGCCCGCGGGAGGTGAAAATTCATTTGTTCTCAACGGAAATCCAGCCTTGATTAATCCAGCAAGTTTCAACTTTGTTCCCGGAACGGGCAACGCGTGGAAGTATGCACAAGTTGACGCTTCAGCATTTGTCACTGCTCTTCAAAATTCACGTTTGGAAAATACGGTCGAGAAATTCCATCTTGGCCTTATTCACGGTGGAGCAAGTTCAGGTTGTCGCTTTGGCTATTTCAGTGACTTTGCTTCTTACCGTTATGAAATTCAAATGAATGGCCAGTCGTATTGCACCGGTGATGACATCAATTTTTCCACGATGCAATTGCCCGGGGCTACCTATCAGTGGACTGGACCAAACGGGTATTCAGCTGCGGGTGTGACCGTAACAATTCCTAATGCGCAGTTGTTGAATGCAGGTCAATACATCATTTCTGGAAATTTACCTGATGCGTGTGAATTATTGCCCGATACAGTGCTCATTACCATTGTTGAACTGCCTCAAGCTCCACAAGTATTTACGAACGGACCCGTATGTGCTCAGGATTCATTGCTTTTCTGGAATCAAGTGGCAGCGCCTCTCGCATTTTCATGGTTTGATGCAGCAGGAAATGCTTTGCCAGCAAATGATACAATTGTCTTTTATCCGGCTACAGCAGGTTCAATGACGCTAAGTCTAACATCGACAATCGGAGGCTGTGTTTCTCCGCCAACTTCGGCAACGATTGATGTATTCTCCCTGCCAACTGTTACCTACACGGGACCTTTGGATGTCTGCGGAAATCAAGTGAATTTCAGCGCTACAGCAGTACCTGATCCACAAGATCCTATTGCGCAATACGCTTGGACGATGTCTCCATCAAACCTTCCTTTAGGTACAGGTCAGTCGCTCGCGAATGTCAATGCTTCAGGGACACCAAGTGTCTCGAATGATTTTGTAGTTACCGCCATGTCGGCATTGGGATGTGCGGATCAAGATACCTTCACCGTGCAATTCCATGCGATACCATCGGTTGATTTTACATGGATAGATTTGTGTGATGGCGCATCGATAGACTTTACGAATTCATCTTCTTGGACAGGAATTCCTAATGCTTCTGATCTTCAAAATTATTCTATGACTTTTGGCGATGGCACCACGGGTACGGATCCCAATGTGACGCATGTTTATCCTGCACCGGGCTCATACATGGCTTCTCTTGTTTCTGAAACGGATTTTGGGTGCACTGATTTTATGGCTACTCCTGTACTTGTTGGAACAATTCCTGAAACGAATATCACCATAGACGATGGGTGTGGATTAATTCAGCTCAACGCTGACATCGTTCTCGGAAATGTTGCGCTGGATTCCTTGTTATGGGTGGTGCCTGGGCAGTTTTCAAACAATCAGCAAAATGTTGAGTTCTTCTTAAATACAGCAGGCAATTATGCCGGTACCTTGACTTTGTACACCTCCAACGATTGTATCTTCACAGAACCATTTGATTTAATCGTAATTCCTTCCATTGGTTATGAAGACTTGGTTATTCCGAATGTCATCACAGCAAATAACGATGGAATCAATGATGAAATTCAAATCGATCCGCTCTTTGGTGTGTGCAACGAATACACCATGGACATTGTCAATCGATGGGGGAATTCTGTTTTTACATTGTCGAATGGTTCGGCGGCATTTAAAGGCGATGATGCCGGTGGAAAAGCATTGTTACCCGGCGTTTATTTCTATGTGTTTAAGTGCGAAGAGGGCATGAAGCATGGAAATATCACCATCGTTCGTTAAGATTATACGAAGTATTATTCAGGAAAACCATTGTCATACGGCGATGGTTTTCTGCTTTTTCCTACCTTCACTCTCCTAAATTTAGATCATGAAGAAGTTATTCATTTCTCTGTTGGCATTTTTTTGCATCGCGACAGCTTTCGCTCAAACGGCATTAACTCCGGAAATTCTATGGTCAATGCGCCGTGTTTCAGGGGGAACAGTTTCGCCTGATGGCACTATGGTTCTCTATGGCCAACGCACATTCAACATGGATGAAAACAAGGGAAACACGGATTTATTTATTCTTGATGTGAAAACAGGTGTTTCTAGACAAGTGACCAACACCCCAGTTTCTGAAATGGAAGCGCAATGGGGAAAAAACAATGTCATATGGTTTATGTCAAACGGGGATGATGGCCTTCAAATTCGAAAAATCAATGCCGATGGAACGAACATTCGCACGGTTTCTCGATTCAAATCGATTGAACTCGAAGGGTTTCGCCTGTCGCCCGATGAAACCTACGCATTAACCATCGAAGCGATAGAGATTCGTGGAGATGTCACTGCGAAATATTCCGATTTACCAAAGGCCAATGCACGCATCGAAGATGATTTGATGTACCGCCATTGGGACCATTACGACGATTACAAACGCCGCCATTTGTTTTTGCACCAAATAATGGCGGAGAACGGCTTACCAGTGATCTATCAAAAGGCGATTGACATTCAACGAGATGAGGTATTTGATGGCGTACTTCCTCCATTTGGTGGAACGGACCAGTTTTGTTTTAGTGCCGATTCCAAAAAAATCATTTATACATCTAAGAAACTACAAGGCAAAGCTTTCGCAACGAGCACCAATAGTGATTTGTACGAATATTCAATTACCAACCAAACAACAATCAATCTTACGGAGTCAAATAAAGGATATGACAACAATCCTGCCTATTCTCCCCAAGGTGATTTGGCTTGGCTCAGCATGGCACGCAACGGATTTGAAGCCGATAAAAACAATTTGATGCTGCGCAAGGCGGATGGGGCAGTAGTAAATTTGACCGCTGACATGGACATCACGGTGGGCAGTTTTTGCTGGCATCCTTCTGGGAAAATGATTTATTTCATTGCGCCGACGAAAGGTACAGAGCACATTTTCGAAGTGGAGCTTGCAACGAAGAAAATTCGTCAGGTGACCACAGGACAATACGACTACATCAGCATCTCAATTTTCGGGGATGTAATTTATGCAGGCCGACAATCCATGGTAGCCCCAACCGATCTTTATGCCGTTTCCATAAAAGCCAAGGATAAAGTGACGCAACTCACCAAATCAAATACGGATATTCTTTCGACCATTGTGATGCCGAAGGTGCAGGAGAAATGGATTGAAACGACGGATGGAAAGCAGATGTTGGTGTGGATGGTCTTGCCTCCGAATTTTGATCCAACAAAGAAATACCCAACACTTTTATACTGTCAAGGCGGGCCTCAAAGTCAGGTGAGTCAGTTCTTTTCTTACCGGTGGAATTTGGCCCTAATGGCTTCTCAGGGTTATGTTGTTGTGGCGCCAAATCGCAGAGGACTTCCAGGCTTTGGTCAGGAATGGAACGATGCCATTTCAAAAGATTGGGGTGGACAAGCGATGCGTGATTATCTATCGGCAATCGACGCGGCAACGAAAGAGTCGTATGTGGACAAAGAGCGGCTCGGAGCTGTTGGAGCTTCGTATGGCGGATATTCCGTATACATGCTAGCAGGCATTCATCAAAATCGCTTTAAAACATTTGTTTCACACTGTGGATTGTTCAATTTAGAGAGCTGGTACGGGACTACTGAAGAATTGTTTTTCGCGAATTGGGATCACGGCGGGCCTTATTGGTTGGCCGAAAATAAAGCCAATTATGAGAAAAATAGTCCACACAACTTTGTGGCCAACTGGAACACTCCGATTCTTGTGATCCATGGCGGAATGGACTTCCGAGTGCCTGAAAGTGAAGGGATTCAAGCCTTTCAAGCTGCTCAATTAAAAGGCATCAAGAGCCGTTATTTGTCCTTCCCGACCGAAGGCCATTGGGTGCAAAGTCCACAGAATGGTTTGTTGTGGCAACGTGAGTTCTTCGAATGGCTTGCAGAGGACCTGCATCCTTAAAGCAGGCTTAATGCGCATTTCTGCATATTAATATTTACTTTTATCCTCTTAAAGTGTAAAAGAACCAACCACCATGTGGCGTAAAATAGCAAATTTCATTCTTCGGAATCGGTTTTTCATCTTGGGTGTCATCACGCTCTTGACAGTCTTTTTTGGGTATTATGCCATCACAGGATTGAAACTTGAAAACAAGTACGGATTCGTTTTGCCTAAAACGTCCTCGACCACGCAGAACTACATGTTGTTCAAAGAGCGTTTTGGGGAAGATGGTGGAACATTGGTCATTGCCATTCAAACGAAAAAACTGTACACAGAAAAAAACTTCAGAAAATGGAAGGAACTCGGAGATTCAATTCTGCAATTCGACGGTGTACAATCGGTCATCTCTGAAGCGACACTTTTTACCATCACAAACAACAAGGAGGAAAGTAGGTTTGATGTTCAGAAGGTATTTAGCGATACCACCTATCGCGAAAAATCCATCGATTCCATAAAGCAAGAAATCAAACAAAATCCTGTCTACCAAAAGCTCTTATACAATGATTCAACCCATGTGTCATTGATGATGGTGAGCGTTGATGAGCGTTATTTAAGTGACCAGAAAAAATCGAAGGTTGTCTTGGATATTGAAAAGTTGGCGGAGTCGTATCAACCCTATTTTGGCAAGATGCACTATGCCGGTTTACCGCACTTAAGGGTGATTATTGGTAAACGCATTCAAAGTGAGATGTACATTTTCATCGCACTATCTTTGAGTGTCACCGCTCTGTTGCTCTATATTTTCTTTCGATCGATCCGAGTGATCATCGTGTGTTTGTCAGTGGTGACCATTGCGGTAATTTGGGCGATGGGTACGATGGGCTTCTTAGGATTCCGCTTATCGATTTTGATGGCCTTGATTCCACCTTTGATGATTGTGATTGGGGTTCCAAACTGTACTTATCTCATGACCAAGTTCCATCAGGAAATCAAGGAGCATGGGAATAAAATGAAAGGACTCTCACGAGTGATTCAAAAGATTGGAACAGCGACCTTCCTTACAAACTTTACAACTGCTCTTGGTTTCTTGACCTTTGCGTTTACGAACTCGCAAAAACTCATGGAATTTGGGATTTCTGCATCCATTAACGTAATGATGGTGTTTGTGATCTCCTTGTGTATCCTCCCAATTTTCTTGTCGTTCTCAAAAACACCAAAAGAACGACACCTTAAGCACTTGGACAGAAAGTTTGCTTCTGGTCTGATTCGTGGAATTTTGCACCTCACACAGTACAAACGCAAGTGGGTATACGGAACGACAGCGTTGATTATTGTCGTGAGTGTTTTCGGAATTCTACGTGTTGAAGCAACTGGAAATGTCACCAGTGATTTACCAAAAAAAGACCCTATTCTCCTCGATTTAAAATTCATCGAAAAGAACTTTGGCGGATCAATTCCTTTTGAGGTAATGATTGATTACAAGGAGCAAGGTCGTTTGATGAAACGGTCAACGCTTGAGCGCATTGAACAAGTGCAACTCAATTACGCGAAAGATACCATGTTCTCCAAAAGTATTTCCATTGTTGATTTCATCAAAGTGGTCAACATGGCATATTATGGAAATGACCCTGATAAATATGAACTCATTGCCAACCGCGACAGAAAACGCTTGAAGAAATACCTTGATAATTTTGAGGTGTCGAATGTAAATGGAGGTGCCTTGTCGGTGAAGGAATTGCTCGATACGACACATACTACATTGCGCGTGCGCTGTCAAATGAAGGACATAGGTTCGTATGAAGTAGCGGATAAGGTTGATATGATTCGTAGCCAAATCGATAGCATCATGAATCCTGACCGTCCAGAGTTGGAGCGACTATATGCATTGTTTGAAAAAGGCAAAATGAGATACATCGACTCTTTGGTATATGGTTACTCGGGAGTGTACAATGCCTTAACGGATGCTATCGCAAAAGGAAATTCTGATTTGCAGTTTAAGTTCCAAAGTGACCCTGAACACATTAAGGCCTACTATAAGAAACCAGAATTTAAGAAAAAACTGCGGGCAGCGATTGATCAGGAGTATTTTGACATTACATTGACAGGCACTTCGGTGGTGGCTTCCGAAGGAACGCGCTATTTGGTGAATAACCTCTTCTCCAGTTTGCTCTTCGCCATTGTTTCCATTTCCATTTTAATGGCAATTCTTTTCCGTTCATGGCGAATGGTGATCGTAGCCATGGTGCCGAACCTTGTTCCCTTGATTGTGACGGGAGGGATTATGGGATGGTTAGGGATTCCTTTGAAACCATCAACGCTTTTGGTGTTTAGCATCGCACTCGGTATATCTGTCGATGACACCATTCACTATTTGGCCAAGTACCGACAGGAATTGAAATTGAAGAAGTGGACCCTTAAAGAATGTGTTCTCATTGCCATTCGCGAGTCAGGTCTTGGTATGTTTTACACATCGATTGTGTTGTTTTGCGGATTCTCCGTGTTCTTGTTCTCTCAATTTGGTGGAACGCAAGCTTTGGGCTTACTCATTTCGGTGACACTTCTCATTGCGATGATTACCAACTTATTGATTCTTCCATCCTTGCTCTTGTCGCTTGAACGAAGTCTCACCACCAAAGTGTTCGAAGAACCCTATTTCGATGTATACACGGAGGAAAGTGACGTGGATTGGTCAGATCTACAGCTTTCAACCGATGAGGATCTTGGTCCACACAATCAGTTGCCTGATGATGTCAAGCCAGACAATGGGGATGATACCACAGTAAAATAACGAACCTATTTTCAATCGATTGACGCTATGAAAGGAATTATTCTCGCTGGTGGTTCAGGAACCCGATTGCATCCTTTGACCTTGGCTGTTTCAAAGCAATTGATGCCAGTGTTTGATAAACCGATGATTTATTACCCCTTATCTATTTTGATGAGTGCCGGTATTCGTGAGATTTTAATTATTTCGACACCACACGACCTGCCCCATTTTGAAAAGTTGTTGGGAAATGGAGAAGCTTTGGGCTGTCAATTTACCTATGCGGTACAAGAGGTCCCAAATGGCTTGGCGCAAGCCTTTGTTATCGGTGAAGAATTTATTGGTGACGATAAGGTAGCACTCATTCTTGGTGACAATATCTTTTATGGTGTAGGAATGGACAACCTATTGAAGGAAAACAATGATCCCAATGGTGGTGTTGTTTATGCCTACCATGTCAGTGACCCCGAACGTTATGGTGTGGTTCAATTTGATGATCAAATGAAGGTGGTTTCCATCGAAGAAAAACCAAGACATCCAAAATCAAATTATGCGGTGCCGGGTCTATATTTTTACGACAATTCTGTCGTGGAAATTGCCAAAAACTTAAAGCCATCGGCACGTGGCGAGTACGAAATTACAGATGTCAATGCCGAGTATCTTCGTCGTGGCGAACTAAAAGTTGCTTTGCTCGATCGTGGAACGGCATGGCTCGATACAGGAACCTTCTCGTCACTCATGCAAGCTGGACAATTTGTTCAAGTGATTGAGGAACGTCAAGGATTAAAAATTGGCTGTATTGAAGAAGTGGCTTACCGCAACGGATTCATTTCGGCCGATCAACTCAAACAAATCGCTCAACCACTTGTTAAAAGTGGATACGGAAGTTATTTGATGAATCTACTTAACCATTGATGCACGCACTCGAATCTTATACTGCATTGATTGAACAAGAAATTGCTTCAATTCAATTCCCGAATACCCCGTCAAATTTGTACGATCCTCTGCGTTATTTCATGAATCTAGGAGGAAAACGCATGAGACCAATCCTCACATTGATGGGGACGGAGTTGTTCGGGAAAAATCGCACCGAATCCATTCATGCAGCTATTGCTGTGGAAGTGTTTCACAACTTTACCTTGATCCATGACGACATCATGGACGAAGCCCCTTTGCGCAGAAACATGGAAACAGTTCATACCCGTTGGAATCAAAACATTGCCATTCTTTCTGGCGATGTATTGTTTGTAAAGGCCTATCAACTTTTGATGTTGCAACAAGGAACGCATCTTCCAGCACTGTTGGAAATCTTCAACAGAACGGCCATTGAAGTATGTGAGGGACAGCAAATGGACATGGATTTTGAATTTCGCAATGATGTGTCGATCTCAGAATATGTGGAAATGATTCGATTAAAAACTTCAGTTTTGTTGGGATGTGCCTTAGAAATGGGTGCAATTATTGGCAATGCATCCAAGGAAGACAGACACCTCTTGTATGAATTTGGTCAGCACATTGGGATTGCCTTTCAAATACAGGATGACATCCTCGATTTGTACGCAGATCCAGAAAAGTTTGGAAAACAAGTAGGTGGCGATGTGATTTCAAACAAGAAAACACTCCTTAACCTAAAAGCCATGGAATTGGCCAATGCAGCACAAAAAAATCACTTGGCAGCATTGTCTTCAGAGCAAGATGTCGTGTTCAAAGTAGCACAAACGAAAGAGTTGTATTCACAAATTGGCGCAAAAGAATCCTGTGAAGTGGAGATGCAAGCACATTACAACTTTGCAATGAATGCCTTAGATCAAATTCAATTGCCCGAAGAAAATAAAAAACCACTGATCGCACTGTCTGATTATTTGATGGTTAGAAATTCATAGTGCGAGCCGCTGCGCAAGGAATTCTAAAAAGTGTCATCTGAAGTGTATTGCACGGATGAGCGAAACAAAACACATTGATATTGAACGTCTCAAAAAAGGAGACAACAAGGAGTTTTCATTGCTCATTGACCTGCATGCAGAGAAAGTTTTCAATCTGTTGCGTGGACTCCTGCGCGATGAGACGGAGGCGGAGGACCTTACACAAGAAGTGTTCACCACCGTTTATTTAACGATTTCTCATTTCAAGGGCGAATCAAAGCTCTCCACTTGGATTTATCGAATTTCAGTGAATAAATTCAAAGAACATGTGCGCAATCGTTCGCGCAAGAAACGCTTCGGCTTCATGCTTTCAATCGACAATGTGAATGCCTCAGAAAGTTTAATTGTTGTGTCTGAAGGACCGGTGGAGGAGTTGGAGAATAAGGAGCGATCAGCTGTCTTGTATGCGGCAATAAATCAGTTGCCTGAAAAACAACACTTGGCATTTACATTGCACAAAATTGAAGGTGTTTCACAACAGGAGATCTGCACAATTTTAAACTTAAGGATCACTGCTGTAGAATCCTTAATCTTTCGTGCTCGGAAAAACCTTCAGCAAAAATTACAAAGGTATTATGAAGAAAATGAAATGTAAACGCAATATTTTTAACTTAATGGTATCAATATGAGCATGGACAAAAAACATTGGATAGATGAAGCGATGGAGCGCGACCCTTTCAACAAAGAGCGTCCTTTGCCCGCTCATCTGCGCAATCAACTGATGGATATTCCGAATCGTTTGGAGGTCAAAGCATTTACGCTTCCAAGTACTCATGTTTGGATGGCTGCTGCAGGCTTAGCGCTATTAATTTCCATCAACGCGTTCGCAATCAGCATAAAACAAAAAAATATCAACGCGAACAAGGACAATTCGATTTATAGCACTTATTTTTCACCCTATAATTCAATTTAATGAAAACGTTGAAAATGTACAGAATGCTGTTGCTTATATTGGTTGCAATCAATATAGTGACACTTTGTTTTTTATTGTTGAGACCAGATCATCCACCTATGCCTCCAGACAGAATAAATATTGCTGCAAAACTTGGGATTAAAGGCCAAAAGGAAAAGGAAGTTAACCGAATTCAACAAAATCATCATAGGGAAATGCATCGCCTCAATGATCAAATTAAACAACTTCACGACCAGCTTTATCGCGTTTTTCTGAAGGAAAATGAGGACAGTACGAAAGCAAACGAACTTGTTAATGCCATTGCAGAGAATCACAGAAAAATTGCATTTTTGTTGTATGCCTATTTTGATGAATTGAAGACTTATTGCAATGCTGAACAACGCGAACGCTTAAATGAACATTTCGAAGAAGTGATTCGACGTGATGGGCCTCCTTCTCGACCTAAAAGATAAATGCATTGACGGTTTCAAAATTTGTATGCTTTAGCCTTGTGTTGATTTGCTTTAATGCATTTAATCAATCCGTGCTTCGTTTTCTTCCATGCGTAGGCTCGCAACCCATTGAATTGGGTAAAGAATATGCTATCAGAGAAGGATATATAAGTTTTTATGCGGTTAAATTCTATGTCAGTGATTTTCGCACTCTAACGGAGAAAGGAAAGGTTATTAAGGGCTTGCCAAGGGTTCTCGTAAATCTTGAAGATTCATCTAGTCAATCTATTGGAGAAATAGATTCTGCGGCTGTGCGCCTTGATTTTTTGTTGGGTACAGACAGCTTGAGCAATGTTTCTGGTATTCTAGAAGGTGCATTAGACCCCATTAACGGCATGTATTGGGCATGGAACAGCGGCTACATCAATGTAAAAACTGAAGGAATTTATATTGACTCTATAGGTAAAGAAATTCCCTTTGAATTCCATCTTGGAGGATATTTAGCACCCAATGCAACCGCGCGTTTCCTCTCATTTGATGTCAATCCGCAGAATGGTATTCCTCAACTTGTTATCCACATGGACGATTGGTTGATGTATGCATTTAAGAAAGGTATATATTCACTCATGATTCCGGGTAAAATTTCAGCAGAATTAGCGACAAAAGTGCAAGCATCCATTCAATTGACCTATCGCCATGAATAGATCAATTTTCCTTTTGTTTGTATTGATTTCAGTGTTCTTGTCGGCATATCGTTTTGATCTCCCACTCTTCAAATCAGAAATTTCAATCCCGAAAAAATGGCCGAAACCGACGTATGATCTTTCTGAAAAGGCAATTTCAGAAGAGGGTTTTCAATTGGGAAGAAGCTTATTTTATGACCCGATGTTGTCCCGTGACAGCACAATCTCTTGTGCAACATGTCATCTTCAATACACGGGATTTACGCATGTTGACCACAATGTGAGCCATGGAATTGATGGCCGTAAGGGCACGCGAAATGCGCCAGCGTTGATTAATTTGGCATGGAAGAAGTTTTTTCACTGGGACGGCGGTGTCAACCACATCGAAGCGCAAGGGATCAATCCGTTGACACATCCCGCTGAAATGGACAACACCCTGGCCGAAGTCATTCGCCGCCTAACTTTGAATGATGACTACCGTAAACAATTTCAACGGGTGTATGGATCCGATCAAATTACTACGGCAAAGCTGATGAATGCCTTGAGTCAATTTACACGCTCCTTGATCTCGGCAAACAGCAAGTACGATCAAGTGCTGCGAAAGGAAAAAGGGGTGACTTTCACTGAACAAGAGCAAAGTGGACTCGTGATTTTTCGTCAACATTGTGTTTCCTGCCACCAAGAACCCTTGTTTACCACCCATCAATTTAAGTCGAATGGTCTACCTAAAGATCTACAATACAATGATCTAGGAAGGTTCGCAATAACAGGGAAAGAAGTAGATTCATTCTTGTTCATGATTCCGACATTGCGAAATATCGAATTTACTTTTCCTTACATGCATGATGGCCGTTTTCGAAAATTAAAGGAAGTGATATCCTATTATAGTGATAAAATCGATCCGACAAATAGGCATTTAAGCCGTGAATTAAATGGGCCGATTCACCTGAGCGACAAGCAGCAAAAGGACTTATTGGCCTTCTTGTACACCTTGACCGACAAAGAATTTTTATATAATCCGCGTTTTTCTTTTCCAAAAAAGTAGTTTCTTGCACAAGTTTTCGAATGAAAAAGTATCCTAACACTACAAAACGACTAAATATGATGATGACAAAAATGTGTTCCGTTTTTGCTGTTGGACTAAGTTCCATAGCTTTCGGACAAACGAACCCTGCGATTACGGCTTGGTTGCAAAATACGACAGGTATTTTGGGTAGCCATTATGTTTCAGGTAACTCAACAGTGATTCAAGACAATGTTGCGGCGAATGTGCAAACGGTGCAATATTCAACAAATTGGGTGTATGTGACCACAAACGGAATTCCTGCTTATCCAACAGGTCCTTTCTTGGATGGAAATCCATCGTTGGCTACAGATCAAAATGCGATTTTTAAATTTCCTTTGAATCCAGTTCAAAATACAGGAACGCCTACCGCTACGACTGGAGGAAATATCGGTGTGTTTATCAATGGTGTTGCCTTATTCGACTACCGTGATGGTGTGGCTTGGAACACAACAACAAACACCTTGTGTGGAGGTTTACCTGGTATGTCGCCTTGTCCAGGTGGACCAGGAACAGCACAATCTTGGAATCGTGATGCTATTCCAGCGGAAAAACTTGGCTTCGACTGCTCAAAAGGTCACCCAGCAATGGGTAATTATCACCATCACCAAAATCCAAGTGCCTTCAATCTTGACTTGACAGTAATTTCAACCGTTTGTGATTTGTATGCAGCTGATGGATTGTATGCAATCAACGCAGCACAACATTCACCATTGATTGGATTTGCCTATGATGGTTTCCCGATTTATGGAGCGTATGGATATGCCAATGCTGACGGAACTGGTGGGATTGTGCGCATCAAATCGGGGTATCAATTGAGAAACATCACTACCAGAATAGTATGGGCGGATGGCACCAATGTAGCTGATGGTCCTGCCGTGAGTACGACTTATCCCTTGGGCTATTTCCGTGAAGATTACGAGTTCGTGGCACACGCTGGCCAAGCGGATTATCTAGACGAACACAACGGACGTTTTTGTGTAACACCCGAATATCCAAATGGAATTTATTGCTACTTCGCTACTGTGGATGCAAATCACAACTCTGCGTATCCGTATGCCGTTGGACCAACATTCTATGGAACTAAGGTCGCATCTAAGGTGACATCAATTACGGAGACAGTGACGACCTATACATCATCGGCAGGAGTTGAAGATTTAAGCGCAACTACTTTCAGCATTTTCCCCAATCCAACAGCCGATATTTTGGTAGTTCAAGCCTCTGGATTGCTCCTAGGAAATGTAAGTGCCGAATTGGTTGATGCTACTGGAAAAGTTATTCAAACGCAGACCATTTATCAAGGAAGCACCCTGTGTTATTTCAATGCGTCAACCTTGTATAGCGGAACTTATTTTCTGCGCATCAATGAGCCAGGAAAGCAACGTACGTATACAGTTGTGATTGATTAGACAATATGTATTCACTTTTGAAATGCCCTGTTCGTTTGAATGGGGCATTTTTTTTGTCTCAAAATTAGCGAGTTGTGAAATGCGCAACCTGGTGTTTTAGAACTGCGCAATTCATTTTTTATTTTTCAGGATATGGGTTTACATTTGTTTCGATTTTTTAATTAGCTAATTATGAGGACAATCTATTTAATTGCTTTGTCAATTGTTTTTGGTTCGTGTTCTATCACAAAGCGCGTGCACAATTCGGGCTGGCATGTGGAATGGAAATCAAATCTTTCAAGTGATAAGGATCGAGAGTATGTTAATGCAGATCAATCGTTGCTTGTTGGACAAACGCCTAAGGAATCCCTTCCAGAACAGCAGCAAGAAGAAGCGCATGTTACAAGTGAAAATCCCAATCCTGTGGGTAACGCGATCCTGTCAGATGAACAAGAAGAACAAGCGTTGACATCGACCAATGCAGGAATGGAATCTGGAAATTCTTCAAAATTAGTTGAAGATAAAGGGAGATCTATCTATGAAAAAGAGGACCCGAGTGTTAAGAAAGTTCACCCCTTAGCCAAAGCAGCACTTATATCGTTGATTTTGTCAGTTATAACCTTCGGACTTGGAGCGCTTGTTGCTTTTGTTTTAGCCTTATATGCTTTAAAAAAAATAAATCAGAAACCGGAACAGTGGGAAGGAAGAAAAATGGCAAAAATCGTACTCATCATCTCGAGTATTTTATTAATTCCTGCTCTGTTAGTATTTTCGTTTGTTGTGTGGTTCTTTATTTATGTAATAACATATTAACGGCAGCGGAGGGGGTTGGTTGTAAACTTTAGGAACAAAGAACTATACGATTATGAAATCAATTACTTTTTTACTTACGTTGTTTTTGCTTGGTGCATGCACCATTACCAAACGTGTTCACAATCCAGGTTGGCATGTGGAATGGAAGTCAACGCATTCAAATATTAAAGAATCTGAGCAGGTTGCCACACATGTTTCGATAACAGAGGGACAGGCTTCTGGTGAATCCTTATCGGAACTACAACCTGAAGAAACAGAACGTGTAAATGAAATTCCCAATTTATCTCAGAATATTGCCTTTTCCATTGAACAAGATTATCTGGAGGAACAATCTTGGGAGGTGATTCGCATAGAGCAAGGTGCTAGTTATTCTTCAAAATTGGATAAAGAAAAAGAAACAACCATAGAGGAAAATGAGGGCCCCAGTGCGAAGAAAGTTCACCCCTTGGCTAAAGCTGCCCTCATCTCTTTGATTTTATCTGTTGTGACCTTTGGACTAGGAATGCTTGTCGCAATCATTTTGGCAAGGTATGCCTTGAAAAAAATAAAAAGTGACCCGGAGCAATGGACGGGAAGGAAAATGGCCTTGACCGTGCTCATTATCTCGAGTGTCCTTTTTATTCCATTGATGCTATTGATTTTGTTAATTTCAATTGCATTCAACTATAGCTCTGGAGGTTGGTTGTAAACTTCAATAAACAAAAATGAATACAATAGTGAAATCAGTTATTTTTTTACTCGCCCTATTTTTGCTTGGCGCCTGCACCATCACTAAAAGGATGCACAATCCCGGCTGGCATGTAGAGTGGAAGTCATCGCTGAATAAAAGTCAAGCACAAGAAAACAACTCAACTTCTTCACTGAATGTGGATCGACGCGTTGAGAATTCTTCTGCCTCGACCACTGCCAATAGTCAAACGACGAATGAAATGGAGGCGGAGGTCGAGAAAGTGAATGAAACACCAACACGCGAAGGCCGCAGCACCAAGGATGTCTTAAGTGATGAAAATCAAAATCTGGAGGTCAAGCAGACAGCACCTGAGTCAGCAAATCAAAAACAAACGTCGGTATTGAATCCCACTGAACCACGCGTTGATCCTCTCGGAATTTTATCGATAATCTCTGGTTCAATAGCGCTGATTTTTTTACTCAACATATGTTTTTTATTATCAGATAATGGGTGGAACGCCATCTTTGGATTGAGTTATCCATGGCTATTTTTCATCGTTCTGCTTTTTGCTGTGCTCGGATTAATCCTAGCGATAAAAAGTATCAAACATTTTCGTCAAAATCCAGAACTGTACAAAAGAAAAAATATCGCATGGACAGGATTGGGGATCTCGGTCGCCAGCCTTGGATTCTTCGTCCTTTCACTACTGATCCTTGCGCTGATCTATTTGTTTGAAAACTTTTTCTATTGGTAATTTGCAAGACTTCTGTCGCTGATTAATTTTCCTCTACCTTCGTTGCCATGAATTGGTGCCGTCTACTTTTTGTTTTTATCCTTGCAGTTCAGCCCGTTGTTGCGCATGCGGATCTTGTGCCTCCCAAACTCAAAATGCGTATTTCTTCAAACGAAGAGGATTCAACGCATCTCACTGTCGTCAATGGAAAAATCGCTCAACTCACCGTAACATTTACAAATGCAGATTACTCCCCACGACGTGTGCTTCTTCCCGGTGATCAAAACCACGGTCAACGTGTGATTTGGTTTTCAGTGTTTAGGGTGGATAAAAATTTTTATACAAATGTCTTCACGGAGGAAAGAGTCCTCAATATGGATACTGCGGTTTATAAGGGCTATATTGCATTGAAAAATTTGGAACCCGGGGAATCGGTTTCATTTCCAATTTTCTTTAACGATTCAGTCAACCAAAGAAAGCACAATGAATACCATTCCATAGGCAATCTGCCACCAGGAAACTACCAACTGTTGGCGTGGTACGACCCCTGGAAAGAACCACAAGCAGAATATCTTTACAACCGCTTGGATGATTTTGACCGCACTCAATCAAGGTCAGATTCCTCGAAAATGGATCTTTCCTTTGTAGGAATCAATAGCAATTACATGAGCTTGACCATCGCCGAAGCCATTCCCGTGCCCCCAAAACTCACGATGCGGATTTCATCGAACGAAAAGGACTCAACGCATCTAACCATCGTCAATGGAAAAATCGCGCAACTCACGGTAACGTTTACCAATGAGGATTACTCCCAAAGAAGTATACTTCTTCCTGGTTTTCAAAACCATGGCCAACGTGTGATTTGGTTTTCAGTGTTTAGCGAACAGGAAAATTATTACCGCAATGTTTTCACAGAGGATAGAATCCTCTCCATGGACACAATTCTTTACAGGGGTTATGTTACAATGAAAAATTTGGAACCTGGGGAGTCGGTATCCATTCCAATTTTCTTCAATGATTCGGTCAACCAACGAAAGCACAATGAAGCCCATGCTCTAGGCAATCTGCCGCCAGGAAACTACCGAGTGTCGGCGAGTTACGACCCATGGAAAGAATCACTCTCTGAGTATATCTACAACCGCACGGATGATTTTGACCTCAACCGAACAACGGCAGATTCTACAAAAATGGATCTTTCCTATGCAGGGATCAACAGCAATTACATGAGTTTGACCATGAGTGATACGGATGTCGAGATTCAAACCGCCAAACCAACATGTTCCGGCCATTGTGCCATTTGTTCTACAATTGATCGTGGGAACTGGAATGCGCTAAAACGTGCGGTGCGTCGCAAAGGAGCTTATGAAAGTCCACATCGCAACATTGCGTGGGTATATTATGGACCGGATGCTATTCTGTCGTCGCTACCAACGTATTACTCCAGAGAACTGATCGTCAACGAAAAGGGTTCTTACCACTACCTTTCCTTGTCCTGGCAATTGGGTAAAATTTTCAGAGTGCGCTCGCGCGTATGTTCAATCCTACATTGGGTGTTTAGCATCCGACGCTGCCCTTTTCGTTCGAGTGAAGTGGATTGGTCAAAATTGCGCTGGGCGAAGGAATTTTAAGGAAACCTCTCTTTATTTTAGGCATCGGTTTCAGTGAATAATTGAATATGACTTGGGTCATTTTTTTATCCTCTTGGGAATTCGATTTTTGTTTTATATTTTTACCCAAAATTAATTGTTAACTATGAAAAAGATTTACCTATTGGCAGGTGCTTTGGTTGGTGGATTTGCGTTGAATGCGCAGGTGGCCATTACACAGAGTGTTGCTGCACAAAATGACAGAACTGACGTTCGTCCAGTAACGAAAAAAGTACAAAGTACTGAGAAAGTAGAAGGCCAACAATGGTGGGCAAATGGATTTGATCAACTTTCTGATTGGAACCAAACTACAGGTGTTGGACACATCTCAGGAGACTGGGCAATTGTGAACGCTTTGCCATCAAACATCACGTCACAGCAATCTGGTTATCAGTGGCCTGCGGCTTTCTCAAATTCATCTGGGAACTTCGCTTTGATCAATTCGGATGCTGCAGGAGACGGACAAAGTCAAGATGCATACTTCGAATTTACAGGAAACATCGACCTTTCAGGAGCGGTGAATGCACCAATGTATTTGACATTCTCTGAGTACTACCGTCATTATTATGACCAAAACTATGTTGAGGTTTCTAACGATGGTGGAGCTACTTGGACAACGTTTGCTGTTAATCCTGACACAGAAGTTCCTGTGAACACGAACTGTGTACCGAATGAAGTGGAAACAGTAAACATCACACCAGCGAAAGGTGCTGGACCATGGACAAACCAAGTGAAAGTTCGTTTCCATTACATCGGAACATGGGATTGGTTCTGGGGTGTTGACGATGTGAAAATCGTTGAAGCATGGAACAATGACATTAAAGTAACAAACTGGTACCAAGCAACGGATATCGCTACAACGTGGGGTGTTGATTACTACCACATTCCTGCATCTCAGTCATCTTTCCCTGGATTGACTTTCGGAGCTAAAGCGAACAACAATGGTGGTGCTAACCAAGCAGCTGTTACCTTGAACGCTACTGCTACTGGTGGGTATACTGGAACAAGCGCTGGTGTTGCTATTGCTGCAACTGCAACAGATACACTTTCGATCTCTACACCTTACATTCCAACAGGTTTGGGTACAAAAACAATCAACTTGACAACAGGAATTGGTGCAGGAACTGATGCTAATTTGGCAAACAACGAAACTTCAATGGATGTATTCGTAACAAACTACGAGTTCTCTCGTGACAACAACGTTCAGTCAGGATCGATCAGCAACGTATCTTCTCAGCCAGGTCAAGCACTTGAGATTGGAAACGAGATGCAGATCTTTGACAACATGACAGTGTCAAACATTAAGTTGCGTTTGGCTACACAAGCTGCAGCAGCAGTTGGAAGTGAGTATTTGGCTAAGATTTATTTGTTGGATCAAGCAGCGGGAACATACAACTACCTTGCTGAGACGAACATCTCAACAATTGCAAACACAACAGCTGCATGGGTGAACTTGCCAATCAGCGGTGGACCAGTCACATTGACTGCTGGTGATATCGTATTGGTAACAGCGTGTCACTTCGGTGGAGCTACTGAGATCCGTTTCGCATACGCACAGAACACATATGAGCAGTCTGTAGTTGGATTTCTTGCTGATGCGTCTTTGTTCAGCCTTACTCAGCCAAACGCGATCATGATTCGTTTGAGCGATGATCCGTCTGGAGCAGTTACAGAAATTGAAAACACGGTGGGTATGAATGTTTACCCTAACCCTGCAAACAACCAAGCTACTGTAACGTTCGAAGTAAACAATGCAAGCACTGCAGCTGTAAATGTTACTGACCTTACAGGAAAAGTAGTTTACACTACAGTTTTGGGTTCTGTAAATGGAGCACAAAAAGTTACAGTGAACACGGAGTCTTTGACAAACGGTGTTTATATGGTAAATGTAATCGTTGACGGTTCGGTTTCTACTCAGAAGTTGATCGTTCGCAAATAATTCGTTCTTTATTGAACAGAAAAGGGTTCGCTTCGGCGGACCTTTTTTTTTGTCTGAATGTGTATCTTTGTCCAACTAAACAAAACAGATATAGCACATGAAAGCATATGTATTTCCCGGTCAGGGGGCACAGTTTTCCGGAATGGGAAAAGATCTTTTTGACAACTCACCACTTGCAAAAGAGCTATTCTTGCAGGCCAATGATATTCTTGGGTTTAACATTACAGATGTGATGTTTTCAGGAACGGATGAGGAGCTTAAGCAAACGAAAGTGACGCAACCGGCAATCTTCCTACATTCAACAATTCTTGCAGCGTGTCTTGGAGATACTTTTCGTCCCGACATGGTCGCTGGACATTCACTAGGAGAATTCTCAGCCTTGGTAGCAAACAAATCATTGCGTTTTGAAGATGGATTGAAACTGGTCTATCAACGCGCTCTAGCGATGCAAAAGGCCTGCGAAAAAGAACCATCTACCATGGCGGCTATTCTCGGGTTGGAGGATCACGTTGTGGAAGAAATCTGCGCAGCAATCGATGGTATTGTTGTTCCTGCAAATTACAATTGTCCAGGACAGTTGGTGATCTCTGGAGCCATTCCAGCGGTAGAAAAAGCCTGTGAAAAATTAACGGAGGCAGGTGCCAAGCGCGCCTTGATTCTTCCTGTCGGTGGGGCATTCCACTCTCCATTGATGGAACCAGCGCGCGAAGAATTGGCGGCAGCAATTCAAAACACAACATTTAGCAATCCAATATGTGCAGTGTATCAGAACGTAAATGCGAAGGCTGTGCATGATCCTTCAGAAATACAAGCAAATCTCGTTTCTCAACTTACAGGTGCAGTGCGTTGGACGCAAATCATGCATGCGATGATCGCGGATGGTGCAAGTGAAGTAATCGAGGTGGGACCTGGAAAAGTGCTTCAAGGGCTCTTTAAAAAGGTGGACCGTGCCTTCCCTTGTTCGAGCGCAGAACTATAAAATTCCCTTTTAAATTTGAATCCCCGGAGAAATTTGGGGATTTTTTTATGGAATAATGTGAAGCGCTTCATCCTACTGAAAAGCTAAACAAAAAAGCCATGAAAAAACTAATCGCAATCGCAATGTTGTTCGCTGGAAGCAGCACATTCGGACAAGGAGCTCTCGGAGACATCGTAGGAACAGTCGTTGATTTTAAAACCCAACAAACCCTGTATGGCGTTCGCGTATGGGTGGAGGAAGGTGATCGTAAGTATGCGGATGTAACCGATCCAGATGGTCGATTCAGAATCAGTGGTGTGCCAGCAGGAAGATACATGGTGTCCTTTATATCCCAAGGTGACACGATGATGAGAGCCATTGAAGCGAATATTCCAATGGATGGATTCGCAAACATCGGCACGGTGAAGTTTACAACATCAATTCAAGTATTGGATGTGGTGAATATTTCTGCCAAAGGAGACATGAAACTTGTGTATGGTTCTTTGCCGATCAAGGAGCTCACTTCTGAGGAAATCGCGCAGTCACCAAGTAAGTTTGATGCCAAAGGATTGGTACTATCCATGTCCTCTGAAGCCCGAATGTCTGAAGATGGTGAGTTGATGTTCAGAGGAGCTAGAAAGGGAGATATGATTTTTATGTTAGACGGTGTAAAGGGCACAGAGATGATGAATGTTCCAAGTTGTGCGATCGGGAGAATGATGGTGTATACTGGTGGGATCCCAGCGAAATATGGAGACACACTTGGTGGTGTCGTTGTGATGGAAACAAAAAGTTATTTCGACTTGTACCGGGCTTGGGAGGCGGATCAGCTCCGTCTTGGCAATCAGTAGTAGATAGTATAGGTACAAAAAGAAAATCCCAGTATTGACTGGGATTTTTTTGTTTCAAAAGATGGCTATTTCGTAAAATACCTTGGGCTCTTGGATTCTGTGACCTTCAAGAAATTTTTGAGTTCTTGTTCGTTTTCGGCTTTGAGAACCATCAGCATCTCATCCGATTCAACGACAATATAGCCGTCTAAACCATCGAGAACAACCAATTTATCATTGGGCACATTCACGATACAGTTGTCGGAATTGAATAAGTGGGTATTGTTTCCTATGACGGAATTGTTGCGGTCATCTTTGGTTAAATGTCCACCCAAACTTCCCCAGGTACCTAGATCACTCCAATCGAAGTCGGATAGCACAACATCCACATTGTCGGCATGCTCCATGATGGCATAATCGATGGAAATATCTTCACAACGTTCAAAACAATCATTTACGCGCTCTTGCTCAATAATGCTGTTGTAGAACGTCAGGTCATCCGCGAAAAGCGCATGCAAGGCTGGTTGGTGCTGGTACAAGGCATTCAACACAGTGGAAGATTTCCAAACAAAAATCCCCGAGTTCCAGCAAAAATTTCCGCTGCGTAAAAATTCTTCGGCGGTCAACATATCCGGTTTTTCGCGAAATTGCTTCACCTCGGTAACTTGTCCCGCTTGAAGATTATCGTCTGAAGCATATTCGATATATCCATAACCCGTATCAGGACGTGTTGGCCGAATGCCCAAGGTCACCAAGCGGTCTTTTTCATTGGCTTGACGAATTGCGGTATGGATGATTTCGGTAAATCTGTTCTGATTGATGATCAAGTGATCAGCAGGAGAAATCACCATCGTAGCATTGGGATTCAAGGCATGGATCTTCGCAGCTGCATAGGCAACGCAAGGCGCCGTATTTTTTCGCTTGGGCTCCGTCAATATTTGATTCATCGACATGTCTGGCAACTGTTCCTTGACAATTGACGCATACGAAGCATTGGTGACCACATATATATTTTCTGCGGGTGCAATGTGCAATAAGCGCTCATAGGTCATTTGAATCAATGACTTTCCGATGCCTAAGACATCCAAAAATTGTTTCGGTTTTTGCGGGGTTGACATCGGCCAGAATCGGCTTCCAACGCCACCTGCCATAATTACACAATAATTGTCTTTCATAGTAAAGTTTAATCATTCAAGGGAATCACCTGTGCCAAACTATTCACGAGGTAAGATCGTTTGGATTTCACCTCCTGACAGATGTATCTTTTTCGCCGGAGATCGCCTTTCACAAAGTGCTTCCCATTCAGTGCAAAGGTAGAATTTTTTGGCAAGTGCTCAAGTACAATGACTCCTTCCTTCGGTTTATCATAGTTTAATAAAACACGTGATAGGCCATGGTCAGAGCAAGAAGAGGCCTTGGTACGAACCAATGAATTCATAAGTGCCTTCCGAATGTCTTCCGGCAATTCAGGGGCATCAATCAAGGGCAAAAGAAGTTGACGATATGCGGATTTCCATTCGTTCCCATGCGGAGATACGCGGTTTCCATAAACGTTAAAGGTGTGCAAATGTGCAAATTCGTGTACCGTTGTAATGAGAAAGGAGTAGGAGTTGAGATCGCCATTTACGGTGATCGTGTGCTTCTCGCCATTCATTCCTGCTCGAAAGTCGCCAAGCTTTGTCGCGCGTCCAGGAACAATTTTGAATCGAACACTTGATCCCTGAAAAAGAGTGACAACATAGTCAACGAATGCCTCTGGAAGGTATTTTCCTAATGCATTCGCCACCTTTTCTTTTGAACGAATTGGCTCTTTTTTCATTGGCCCAAATGTACATGTTTTGAAGGCGTTTTTTAGAGAAAGTTTTGAGTGTATCGCTGTGAATACAGGAAATTAAACTTAAATTAGCTGCCAATGAAAGTAATCTCAAATATCGGCAAGTACATACTGATGATGTTGGTCGTGTTTTCGCGTCCAGAGAAATTTCATATTTTTAGAAAGCGCCTGTTTGAAGAAATACAAGGTATTGGAATCAATTCCATTCCAATTGTGGCGCTCATGTCAACATTCATGGGTGCTGTTATTGCCTTGCAAACAGCATCAAACATGGACAATCCGTTGTTGCCTGATTACACCATTGGTTACATCACTCAGTCGAGTACAATTTTGGAATTTTCACCCACAATCATTTCACTCATCCTGGCAGGTAAGGTAGGGTCGAATGTGGCCTCTGAAATTGGAACAATGCGGGTAACAGAACAGATTGATGCTTTAGAAATCATGGGGGTAAACTCCCTGACTTTTCTTGTTTTACCGAAGGTGACAGCAGCTATTTTATTCTTTCCGATTTTGGTGATTTTTTCGATGGCACTTTCTCTCATTGGTGGTTGGGCTGTTTTGGTAACAAGTGATTTGGCAACATCAGAAGTCTATGTGCTCGGTATTCGCTCGTTTTTTGAAGTGTATAATGTGGTTTATGCCTTGACGAAAACGATTGTGTTTGGATTCCTCATAGTTTCCATAGCCTCTTTCTATGGGTATTACACCAAAGGAGGGGCCCTCGATGTGGGTAAAGCATCAACTCAGGCAGTGGTAAGCAGCAGTATTGCGATTCTAATTGCCAACTTCATTCTCACTCAAATCATGTTGCTATGATCGATGTCATTGGTGTGAATAAATCATTTGGTTCCAGCCAAGTTCTTTTCGATATCAATGCACGGTTTGAAAAGGGGAAGGTGAATCTCATCATCGGGCAGTCGGGACATGGAAAATCAGTGCTGGCGAAATGCATCGTAGGCTTGCACGAAGTCGATAGTGGTCAAGTGCTTTTTGATGGTCGAAATTTCTCCGAAATGGATCGACTTGGCCGGAAAGAAATTCGGAAAGAAATTGGCATGCTCTTTCAAGGCTCAGCCCTTTTTGATTCTATGACCGTTGAGGAAAACGTCATGTTTCCATTGTCGATGTTTACAAAAATGACCAAGAAGGAAATGCAGGACCGCGCAGATTTCTGCTTGGACCGAGTAAATCTTTCAGGGAAAAATAAGTTGTTCCCCTCGGAATGTAGTGGAGGTATGCAGAAGCGTATCGGTATTGCACGAGCGATTGCAATGAACCCAAAGTATTTATTTTGTGATGAACCAAACTCAGGGCTTGATCCAAAAACTTCCATTGTCATTGACAATTTGATCCGAGAAATTACTTACGAATACGACATCACCACTGTCGTCATTACACACGACATGAACAGTGTGATAGAGATTGGGGATACCATCATGTTCATGTACCAAGGAAAAGGATGGTGGAGAGGGGACAGCAAGTCAATCATTACCACGGATGACGAACAGGTAGTCAGCTTTGTCTATGCATCTGAATTCATGAAAGAGATCCGTCAAACGATGCAGTCCTCACGCAAGTAGAAAACACCCTGCGCTAAAAATACGCGACATAGCCAAAATGGATCTTGCCATTATTTAATTTCATTGGGTTATTCAATTGTTTTCCTAAGCCGTAAGACACAGCAAAAATTCCAGCGCGCGTGCCAAAGGAAAGTCCAAATCCAAACCCAAAGGGCGCATCTTTGTAATATGTCGTTGATCTATTTTCGTAAACCGCTTGATCAAAAAACGCGAAAACATTGGAGTTTTTATCCAGAAGAAATCGGTATTCCAATGATAAAATCGACCGCGTAGTTGCGTACAATTCTTCCTCATTGAATCCCCGCAACGATTGTTGCCCTCCAAAGCGAAATACCTCGTTTTGAAAAATTTCTCCCGCATAGTAGAATTCAAAGAGTGTGTTTAGGTGCAATACGTGTCGTTTGGCTAAAGGTAAAAACCATTCTGAAGCCAATGAACCTCGATACGCGTTGGATTTTACCACCTCTGAGCTATCGTTTAACACGCTCTTACGCCCACCAACAGCTCCTTCTATGTTAAAGGAATATCCTCGCGTAGGGTTGGGAATGTAATCCATTTTCCGACGATTGAGCGATACCCCATAATTATTGGTTTGCAAGGAGGATAAGTTTGAGAAATTAGGGTTTCCAGTACTTCCGCCAAGTAAAGAGGAGGTGGCATTTTGATAAAATACTTTGAACGTGGTTCCGTTTCGCAGCATATATTGAATGCCAAGTAATGCTTTCACTTCCAAAAAGGAGGAGTCGCGTTTGTAGAGCTGAAAGCGGACATCTGTTCCGATTGGTGTTGAGAAAAGAAAGGGGAGATTCAGTCGAATAGAGATGGATTGGGTTTTTACCCGAATACTTCGCCAATTCAACGCAAGCAATTCGCCTCGTTTAAGCGCGTTTAGGAGCTTTAAATCTAAATCCCCAGTGACACCAACTCTGCCAGACAATGGATCGGGCTGAAGTCCCAGAACGCCATTTACAGAGCTGAGTGGTTCTGTGTTTAGGTAGAGAAACAACTCGGCGCCCTCTTTGGTAAAGAAAACTGCCGAAGGCTTGATGATTTTAATGTAAGGCACCTGTCCTATTTTTCGGTCGAGGTCACGTAGCAATTCTTCGTTGAAAAGATCGCCAATACGAATGCCAATGAGATTTGAAATGAATTTCGAGGATACAGTGCTGTCACCTTTGATATGGATTTCTTTCCACGTCACTAGAGGTCCTTTATCTACGCGTAATTGCGCATCCAGATGTTCCTTTTCCATCGAAATAGAGGTGAGTGATAGACGGACAAAAGGATAGCCAGTAGCCAGAATTTCGGATTGAACATCCGTCATCAAACCGGAAATTTCGGAGGGCAAGAATGGCATTGAAACAATACTTCGTTCGCGAAGTGCCGTATTTTTAATGAACCGTCGGTCCTCAGATGAAATATGTATGGTGGCCTGTTCAAACTTTTGCCCAAGATGAAAAAGTACCGCGGCATTTTTGCCATTGAAGGAAATGCTGTCGCAAGAAGAGAGCAGGTAACCTTTAGAGATAGCTGTTTGCTGAAATTGACTGAGGTAATTGAGGAGTGAAAGGCTGTCTTTGAAGGCTGTCTTTGGATGTTTGCTAACAGTTGCCTGCTCGGTCCCAATCCACTCGATTTGCCATGCTCCCTGTCCAAATGCAACAGTATGAAGGCATAAAATGACAAAAAACAACTTTTTTTTCATGCGCTTTCGTAACATTAAAAGATGATTTGCGTATTAAATGGCAAATGTGAATAATTATTTTACACGAAAGCGGTTAAAATATTTTATTTTAGCATTTCACAAACAAAGCAACAACAAACAAAACTAAAACAGTAGCCATGAAAAAATTATTGACTTTGACGCTTGCAGGAATTGTATTAACGTTTGCTTTAGCAGCGTGCAAATCTACAAGCGGTCATGGTTGCGATGCATACGGTAAACTAGACCAGACGACAAACACGGATCTTGCAAGTAAGTAATCGTTTCCACAGGAAATAAAAAAGGGTGCCATTAGGTACCCTTTTTTGTTTGAACAGCATTTCGAAAGTTTCCCTTGAAAGGCCAATACGAATTTCAATCCTATTTATTGATATAAGTCACCTCTTGGACTAAAGTGTAGTTGCTAGGAAATGTAGGAACCAACACATAATTTTCAGTGTATAGTGTGTCTTTACAATCTGGACATTGAGTCACATCAATTTTGAAAAGAACGGTTTGTGTTGCAGCGTCTATGCTTACATTTCGTTCAAATGATGCATTGCAAGTTGCATATACGGGGAAACAAAGTGCTGTATATTGCGTAAAATCTATTGGCGCTCTGCCGCTACCAGACATGCTTACTTCAATGGCATTGCTGTATTTATGATCTGCATCTATAATAAAATCAATACCCATATTGCCAGTCATAGATCCACTGCTTGGGTAGAAAACCACATCGGAAATTATTAAGCCATTGTCAATGGTGTCTTTATTTATAACACATTTCTTCTTGCAAGAAGAAAGAGAAATGGCAACAAACATGAATGAAAGTACCAAGAAAGAGGTGCTGCGTAGCATAACGGTAGTATTTATTTGATTGTATTTGCTGGTAAATATAAACCTTTTTTTAAAATCTTTTATTTCTTTCTCAAAACGAAATTTTGACCGAGGTATACGCGACGTACCTGTTCATCGGCCGCCAATTCTTCCGCTGTTCCCGATTTTAAGATGCTTCCTTCAAAGAGTAAATAGGCCCGATCTGTAATTGATAGCGTTTCTTGTACATTGTGATCGGTAATCAAGATTCCAATGTTACGCTTACGCAGTTCGGACACAATGCTCTGTATGTCTTCAACTGCGATTGGATCAACACCTGCAAAAGGTTCGTCCAATAAAACAAACTTTGGATTTGTTGCCAATGCCCGAGCAATCTCAGTGCGTCGTTTTTCGCCACCCGACAAGCGGTTTCCCAAATTTTTACGCACATGGGTAAGGTGAAATTCTTCCAATAAGGTTTCCAATTTTTCCTTTCTCTGAACCTTGGTCATATCTGTCATTTCCAATATGGCCATGATGTTGTCTTCTACACTCAACTTTCGAAACACGGAAACTTCTTGAGGCAAATAGCCAATGCCAAGCTGTGAGCGACGATACATTGGGAATTGGGTGATGTCGGTTTCGTCCAAATAAACGGATCCAGAATCCGGCTTAACCAGTCCTACAATCATATAAAACGACGTGGTTTTTCCAGCACCATTTGGACCTAGAAGTCCAACAATTTCCCCTTGATTTACTTCAATCGAAACGCCCTTAACGACATCCCGACCTTTATAGGTTTTACAGATATTGCTTGTATGTAACTTCACAGGGTAAAGTTAAAAATTAAATGACCACCTTGCACGCACACCAAAAGGACTCATTCCAGTATCTAGATGTGTGGCTCTGTAAACCAAATCGACACGGAAAAACTGGAGGATATTTTCAATGCCAATGGCTGCCTCGACATAGGGCACAGATCCAAATTTCTTGGTGAAGGTGGGCAATAACATTTCTGCTGAATGACGATTAGATATTGTGCCGTATGTGATTCGACTTGAAGTCACCAAGCGCAATTTTAATTTTTTAACCAAAGGAATTCGGTCAAAAAATAGCCCCTCCCAATGGTTTTCAATAAATCCACCAACATAGCGATCGGAAATGAACTCGAAGAAATTTAATTTGTTGAACGCATTGCTTTGTAGCCAGTAGGATTGGCTGCCTTCGTGGACCTTTAAGAAAGGATAGGCCGCAGTGCCGAATATATATCCTGCATTGATGCCGTATCGAATGCGGCCAAGAAAACCAATCGGGCGGTCATGTTCCATTTGAAATTCTATTTTTTGGTAATTGTAATCACTACCAAAAAGACCCTTAACGCCTAAGATCGCTTGCAATGAGAGAATAGGAAACCAAGAACCCATCGAAACGCGGTCAAATGAACCGCCAATAAATTCTTCGTTTTTCGCCCACCGCAAACGAGCAGTGAATTCGGCAGTGCGTATGCTTTGAATGGTCTCTGGTAAATTGGTGGTTTGGTTGATGCGTACATAATTGGCAATGCCTTTCGGGGTAAATTCCTTCCACTCAAATCCGCCGTAAAGGACAAAATCTTTTTTTAAGTCTTTTTCAAGATTGATCCCAACTTTTTGTACAAAGGTGAGTTTATCATAGGGTCCAGTCCGGAAAATGGTCCCAAACGATGAACCCAGAGCAGCGGCCGTTGGCGATGCTCCAATTTGTTCGAGGTCATAGTTGTAATACGCGACCAGCATCCCTCGTTTTTTAGGAGTGATGTTGTAGCGAACTGTCGCTCCATATTTGAACCGTTGGTCCCCAAAGCCATAGGCAACTCGACCCCCAAGTTCAAGCCGTCTCGAAAACGCATTGGAGGTGCGCAAGGCAAGACCTGTTCTAACTTTTTCAACTGGATTTCCGCTGACAAGCGCAAAGGCATTTCCAAATTCCAATTTCTTGTATGGATAAAAGCCAGTGGAGGCGAAGTAAGTCAGTTTCTTTAGGTTGCGGAAAAATGGTGTGGAATTTAAAGAGTCTATCATCTCAATAATTCCAGATTCTTGGGAGTTCAATGCTGTGTGGCGATGCGTGTCCCAAAATGTTTCATCCCTCAATTTTGCGCTGTCGGCAAGTTCAACAGTGTAATCGGTGTTGTAAAATTGATCCGGATGCTTCTCGTTGATTTTAAAATTGCGCCTGCTCGATGTTTTCCGCGCATAAACGCCATACAATCCTGTATTTCTAGTCAGCTTTAAATCCAGAATCAGTTTCTCATTGGTAAGCATCCAAACTTCTTTTTCCACTTGATTAAAGTCCTGTTCGAAGAATAATCCCTGAACAAAATTCACATTGGCATCTAAGGAAATTGTCGCCTTGATGTTCTTAACTGCATAGGTGGTGTCATGAATCCACATTTCACCTTGGAAAGTTAAATCGCCATCTCTCTTCGGAACAAAACGCAACTTGTAACACCAATATTGATCGATGAAAGCAGAATCTTCTAGAAAAAACTTGTAAAAATTGCGTGCATTGTCGGATGCGGGACTAACAAACGAACGATTGAACATGATGATGATGTTGTCATAGATGTTGAAGTCTAAGTACATATCACCAAGCAACTGATTGACTTGCAAGTTGTCAATTCCAGTTACTCGCGTTCCATGCACATACTCGCGCTTGCTTTTGGGGTTTTTCCGAAAGTAAAAGTCAGAAACAGTTTCTGAAAGCAGCATCGGTAAATAGGTGTCGCCTGCTTCAGTAGAATCCAAGTAATCGAGCACTAAATCAAGCCGATTAACAATGTCCCGCTTGGTGAAATTCTCGCCTATGTTGTTGGCATCAAACTGAATCTTGTTGTACAGCTCATATTCATAGGCGCTGAGTTTTTCTTTATTGTTGATGGGCTTGTTGGCAACCATTCGTTTGTGAAGTCGGGTTGAAGGCAATTCATCGGGAGCTCTGGCAAAAACTTCCTCGATGTCTGCTGTGAGTATTGGCAGAACAATGGAAACTTCTTGATCCACATCTTTTTTGATTTTTCGTGTTACACTCAGATATCCTGTGAACACAAAGCGCAAAGAATCGGTGGCATAATACGTTTCGATCGAGTAGTGCCCTGCGCTGTCTGTGTATGTTCCAATTTTTGAATCGAGGAAGAACACTTTTACGAAGGACATGGGTTCACCGGTGAGTTGGTCTGTCACAATACCTTGTACTTTTGTTTGTTGCGCAAGTATGATTTGCACAGGGAAAAAGAAAAGGACCAGCAACAGTCGGTAGTTCATCGTGTCGAAAATAGGTATTTTAGTTACTTCCCTACTTAGGAAACCTCATTCTTTTTCCGTTTTTTTTCGACTCGCACAGCGGCAAAAATTCCAATCTCATACAAAATCATGATCGGAATGGAGACAATGATTTGAGAAATCAAATCGGGAGGTGTAATGGCTGCAGCAATAATCAGCACGACAATAATGGCATGTTTTCGGTATTTGCGCAGAAATTCCGGTGTTATAATGCCAAGTTTTGCGAAAACATATGTCACAACGGGGAGTAAAAACAATATGCCCGACCAAAAAACAGTAGAAATGATGGTGCTCATGTAGGAGCTTATAGTGAATTTGTTCTCAATCTGTTCAGTGATTTTATACGAACCAAAAAACTGAACGGTTAGCGGTGCCACCACAAAGTAGCCAAAAAGAATTCCAAGGAAGAAAAGGACTGAAACATAGAAGACAATCCCGCTAGCCATGGAACGCTCATTTTGCTTGAGGCCAGGTTTTACAAAGGACCAAATTTGATAAAAGATAAAAGGGAATGACAAGACAATTCCGCCCATGATACTGATCATCAATGCATAACTAAACTGACCAGACATGGTTGTGCTTTGAAAGCCTATAGGAATCTCTGGGATACATATATTGAACCATTCGCACATAAGGCGAAAAGAGATGAAATTTGGATTTACCATCGCAATGAAGAAGGTGTTCATGATCCACTCCTGGTAAATGAACAAGACCGTAGCAATCACCACTATTGAAATGGCAATGCGGACGAGTCTCCATCGCAGCTCCTCTAAATGGTCAAGGAAGGACATGTTTTTTTCTTCGCTCATGCAGTGCAAAAGTAGTGAATCTCTCTAGAAATGTTTCTTGAAAAAACGCTATTCACTTTGATTGTTCAAGAAGATGACATCTTTTCGTGGAATATTGGGATTGATTGCGTAAATTCGATGTTCTTTTCTTACATTTAGATAGGTAATTCCAGCGAATGGTATCGAATGATCTTAGTAGTGCACTGCGTAAATATTTTGGATTTGACAGCTTTAAGGGCAGTCAGGAACAAATAATTAATAATGTACTGAATGGCAATAATTCTTTTGTCATTATGCCCACAGGAGGTGGGAAATCAATGTGCTATCAATTGCCAGCTCTTCTATCTAATGGAACGGCTATCGTTGTATCGCCTTTGATTGCCTTGATGAAGAATCAAGTGGATTCCATTCGAAATGTCAGTGATGAAGAGTCCATTGCCCACTTTTTGAATTCATCCTTGTCTAAAGCGGAAATCGCAAAAGTGAAGGAGGATATTCAAGATGGTAAAACGAAACTGCTCTATGTGGCTCCCGAGTCCTTGACCAAGCTGGAGAACATAGAATTTTTAACATCTGTCGATATTTCTTTTTTCGCCATTGATGAAGCGCACTGCATCTCGGAGTGGGGACATGATTTTCGCCCTGAATACCGAAGATTGCGGGAGATTTTTGAAAAGATTTCGAATGTCCCTATTATCGCACTAACCGCTACGGCAACTCCAAAGGTGCAATACGACATTCAGAAGAACTTAAACATGTTGGATGCAACAGTGTATAAGTCGTCTTTTAACCGAGATAATTTGTATTATGAAATCCGCCCAAAACGGGATGTTGAAAAGCAAATCATCCGATACATTCGTTCGAAGGAAGGGAAAAGTGGAATCATCTATTGCCTCAGCCGTAAAAAGGTGGAGGAATTTGCGGAACTGCTTCAAGTCAATGGAATTGATGCCTTGCCATATCATGCCGGATTGGATTCTGTCACACGTGGAAAACATCAAGATATGTTCTTGATGGAGGAAACTCAGGTCATCGTGGCAACCATCGCTTTTGGAATGGGAATCGATAAGCCAGATGTGCGCTTTGTCATTCACCACGACATCCCAAAATCTTTGGAAAGCTATTACCAAGAAACAGGTCGAGCAGGACGCGATGGTGGCGAAGGCGAGTGCTTGGCTTTCTATAGCTATAAGGACATTGAAAAGCTAGAGAAATTCCTTCAAGGGAAACCCATTGCTGAGCAAGAAATTGGAAAGCAACTTCTAAGTGAAATTGTTTCTTATGCCGAAACATCTGTCTGTAGAAGGAAATTTATTCTTCATTATTTTGGTGAATTTTTCGATGAACATGAATGCAATGCGTATTGCGACAATTGCCGAAACCCAAAAGAACGTCGCGAAGGTCAAGACTATGTAACAATGCTCTTGAAGGCCCTGGTGGATTTGCAAGAAACACAAAAATCCAAACATTACTGCGCATACCTTTCAGGTCATGTTACAGCAGATATCAAGGCATACCGTCACGACACACTGCCTGATTTTGGGTGTGGAAATGATAAGGATGAACATTTTTGGAATGCCGTCATTCGCCAGGTGATTGTAGGTGGATTGATCTACAAAGACATCGAAACCTATGGAACCCTTAAATTGACTGACGAAGGCAAGGCATTTCTCGAAAATCCGCGGTCATTTACCTTGTTGAAAGAACATGACTTTTCCAATACCGACGATGACGATTCGATCCTCAGTGCTGGTGGAAAAGGTGGCGTGTTTGATGAGACGCTGTATGACATGTTGGTGGATTTACGCAGATCTCTTTCAAAGCAGAAGAATATCCCTCCATTTGTCATCTTCCAGGAACCATCACTGAAAGACATGTGCTTTCAATACCCGATCACGATTGATGAACTGACGAATATTCAAGGTGTTGGAACAGGAAAAGCTGCTCGTTATGGACTACCTTTTATCGAGATGATTCAGCATTATGTGGAGGAAAATGACATCGAACGTCCTCAAGATATGGTTGTGAAGTCATTGGTCAATAAATCAGGTTTGAAAGTACAATTGATCCAGAACATTGACCGCAAATTGCCGCTAGAGGATATCGGTCGCGCTCAGGGAAAATCAATGTCTGAAGTTTTGGAAGAAATTGAAGCCATTGTCTCTTCAGGTACTCGGGTCAATATCAACTATTATATTGATGATATCATTGATGTGGAAGACCAAAAGGAAATCTATGGGTACTTTATCGAAGCGGAAACGGATGACCTGTCCGACGCATACAATGAGTTTGATGGAGATTATTCCGAAGAAGATCTTCGCCTGATGCGCATCAAGTTTATGAGTGAAATGGCCAATTAACGGCTGAAAATCAATGTAACATAATTCCCTAGATTGTCGGGATATTCAAGCGCCAAATCGGTTTTTGTCTGCACTAATATTCGGTACGTATACACTCCGATTTCTGTCCCTAAGGTGTCAAGCTGTTTCACAGTCATGTAATCGCCTTTCTCAATCATTTCATAGGTGCCTTGTTCACTGATGCTGCTCTGCGCAGCGCCAGGAAATGCAAGGGTCGCATTAAACGTAAAAGAAGATTGAATGGAGTTCTTGACACATTTGTCAAAATGTATACTCCCAGTTCCGGTGGCAAAGGTGCTCAAGCCTTCTGCATTTTTCACCTTGTAGCTCGTCAATTCCCAAGTCCCAGCCAGTTGTCGAGCGGATTGTTTTTGTTTGTCACAAGAGATCAAGACCCATAGGAGGATGAAGAGTGTGATGATAGCTTTCATACGACTTAAAATGCGGCGTGACACATCATCTGAATTCCAGTTAATAAGGAGTTTTCATCGATATCGAAGCGTGGGTGATGAACTCCATAGATGATGCCTCGGGCTTCGTTGCGAACGCCTAGGCGAAAGAAACATACGGGAACATGTTGCCCATAAAAAGAAAAGTCCTCGGATGTAAGTCGAATTTGAAGTTCTTGCACGTGATCTTCACCAAGAACAGCAAGGGCCTTTTGCCGCATGCGTTGAGTAAGCTCAGGATTATTTTCTAAATAAGGATAACCCTTGCTGATTTCCAAATCAACGGTGGCACCATGTAATTGCGCTATCGCTCGAATTTGTGATTCGATCAATTCCAAAGCCTCCTTTCTCCAAGGCTCATTCATGGTGCGGAAAGTTCCTTTTAATTTTGCTTGGGAAGGAATAATATTTGTTGCACCCAATGCTTCGAAATGCCCAAATGTTAAAACACATGGTGTTTTTGGATCACACGTTCGACTTACGATTTGTTGAAGCTCAAGCACAATGGATGCACCAATCACAATTGGATCTATGCATTGATGAGGTGTCGCGCCATGTCCTCCTTTGCCATTTATTGTTAAATGAATTTCATCACACGATGCCATGTAAAGTCCTTCCTTGAATCCCACACTGCCGGTATTCATTTCAGGAAAAACGTGCAAGGCGATCATTTCGCGCACCCTTGGATTTTCTAAAACGCCATCGGCAATCATCAGCGTTGCTCCACCTGGATTTTTCTCCTCTCCAGGCTGAAAAATAAATTTTACAGGTGAAGGAAGATGCTCTCTTAACGTATTGATGACGATTGCTGCACCAAGTAAAATGGCCGTGTGCACATCGTGACCACATGCATGCATGACTCCATCAATAGTCGATTTGTATGGAACATCATTTTCTTCATGAATGGGAAGTGCATCTAAATCGGCACGTAATCCGATGCATGAATCCTCAGTCGAATGGGATTCGTTTCTCACAATTGCGACAATCCCTGTTTTTCCCACGCCTTTCTCGTGGTGAATGTTATGTTCAGTAAGAATGCTTGAAACGAACTCCATGGTGCGGAATTCATTGTAAGACAACTCAGGATTCATGTGCAGGTGCTCACGAATCTCCCTCACTTTTGAAAAAAGTGAATCTGCATGCATTTCGATCAACTTATTCAGTTCAAGATTCATGACCAATTGAGTTTACTCCAGAAATAATTAAACGCACTGAAACATAAGCCATCAATGCACCAAAGATAAGTTTCACCATTCCAGGTGGTGTTTTCAGTGAAAGCTTGGACCCGATGTATCCTCCAACCAGAAAACTTCCCGCAATGATCAATCCATGTTGCCATTGGACATTTCCAGTTTTCCAATAATTGTATACGCCTAGCGCAACAACAGGCATCGCCAATACGAAAAGGCTAGTGCCTTGTGCTTGATGTTGCGTGAATCCTAAGAAAAAAACCAGTGCAGGCACAATGACCACTCCGCCACCAATACCAACAAAACCACTGAGCACACCAGCCATAAGACCGATGACAATCAATAGTGCGATACTTGTGCCTGTCATGTTGATTAATTTTAAAGGTAAAAGTAATGAATTATAAATTACTCAACGAGCATGTTGCAGCCCCTGACATCTGACTGATCATAACGGCCTAGGACTTGAAAAGAATCGTTGTCTGACTTTCCTAAGTCTTGTGTCGCTATAAAACTACAGCTGTACATATTGGCGAGGTCAATCACATTTATCCCGCCAGTTTTTCCGTGTTTCGCCCATCCCAAAGGGTCATTTATATCACGAACCAATACTTTCATCCATGGCGGGGTTCGGAAATTAAGTTGCTGATCGCAATACGCTTGAGATAACAATTCTGTCATGCCATATTCGGAAATAACAGTCTCCACCTTTAATGCACTTTTCAGTCTGGAATGCAGATCCTCTTTGGTCGTTTCCTTTCTTTGTCCCTTCATTCCACCCGTCTCAATGAGAACAGCTTTTGAAAGGTTTACACCCTTATCCGCTAAATCAAGCAAGGCATAACTCACACCAAAAAGGATTGTTTTCTTCCCTTGAAGCAGCGCCTGTTCATAGCGAAAGACCACATCGTCCATGGAATTCAATAAAAATGCGGAGTGTTCTGATTTACTTTCTTTCATGAGTCGGTCAACCATATAAATCAAACTCGATTGTCCTTGTTCGATGTAACTGGGCAATAAGGCTAAGATGACTTGGTCTTCAGGTCGCCCTATTTGTTGCTTGTAGGTTTCCATGAATGAGCGCTCATAAAGTGCTGCTCGAGCAACCATATGTCGGGAACGTTGCATGCCTGTAGTCCCGCTACTCAAAAAGGTAAGTTCGGGAACGAACCCTTCAGTAATGATCTCTTGTTCTTTGAAAAATGAAATAGGTAGAAAAGGAATCTCGGTATATTCTTTTGGTTCGGGACGACCCAGTAAACGAATGAAATCGCGATAGACTGCACAATGGGTTTTCTGAAAAGCATACATGTCCAGGGCCAAACGATTGAATTGATCATCGGAATTCAATGTAAAAATTCGATCCTCCGAAATGGCGGTGTTCATGTTGGATTAGTGCTGAATGTTGGAAATTTTCTCTGGCTCGTGCTTATGTCGGAACATCAAGGCAAATAGCACGGCGATCACCAATGCGTATGCGGCAAAAGCAATCCAAATGGCTGGCCAGTCGTTGAATTCAATAGCTTTCGAAAACACACCATCCGCACCAATGGAAGTGTTTTCGGTTAACCCTTTGAAGATTTTTTCGTGGGCGAGATTTGTTAAGTCAAGTCCAAAATAACGGACTACCTCACCGCTGGTTTCAAAGTGAATTTTAAAATACTGCGTGATTAAAAGGCCACTCAAATAGCTCCCGAGAATAGCGCCGACACCGTTGGTCATCATCATAAAAAGACCTTGAGCGCTAGACCTGATTTTGGAATCCGTATTGGTCTCGATGAAGAGGGAACCAGAAATATTGAAAAAGTCGAAAGCCATTCCGTAAACGATACACGAAATGATAATCATCCATAGCCCAGAACCAGGGTCGCCATAGGCCAAAAGTCCAAAGCGAAGTACCCAGGCCAGCATGCTAATGAGCATCACCATCTTAATCCCAAAGCGCTTTAAAAAGAAAGGAATTGCGAGGATAAATAGCGTTTCAGATATTTGAGAAATGGACATGATTACTGTTGAATACTTTACAATCACAGAATCACTATGCGCTCCGAAGAAGCGAAATTCACTAATGTATCCGTCACCATACATATTGGTTAACTGCAAAGCAGCACCAAGAAATAGAGAGAACAAGAAGAAGAGTAAAATTTTGTAATTGGCAAAGAGTTTAAACGCATCCAATCCGAGTGCTTCCGCGATGCTTGACTTTTCACTTTTTCCAGGCACACATTTCGGCAAAGTAAAGGCGTAGAATCCGAGCAAAACTGCAGTGATTCCCGAAATCACAAATTGGTTGGCAGATGCCTTATTTCCGGTGAGATTCACAAACCACATCGCGGCGATGAACCCTATAGTACCCCAAACACGAACTGGAGGAAAACTCTTAACGACATCATAACCACCCGATTTTAATACATTGTAAGCTACGGAATTGGAAAGCGCAATGGTCGGCATGTAGCAAAGCATGGCAGCGAAAATTACCCAGAAAAAAGAGTCTGGATTGGACACACTTGGTAAGCTGCATAGAATCACTCCTCCAACGATGTGAAGTGCACCATAAAGGCGCTCAGCATTGATCCATTTATCCGCAACAATTCCAGTAATTGTTGGCATAATCAAGGAGGATAAGCCAAGTGTTGTGAAGATGGCGCCAAATTCTACACCCCCCCAATGTTTTGTTTCGAACCAATAGTTGTAAATGGTAATGAGCCAAGCCCCCCAAACAAAAAACTGAAGGAAACTCATGATTGCCAAACGATTTACCTTAGTGTTGTTTTGAAGTCTAGAAGTCGTCATGGCAAATGTGTTAATCGTTTCGTTTATTGATTTCATCACGAAGGCGAGAAGCCAATTCGTAATCCTCATTGTCAATAGCTTCTTTCAATTGGTTCTCAAGCTCTTCCAAAGTGATTTCATCCAATTCATCTATGTCGTGAATGTCCGGCTCAAAGTCATTGTCATGCACGATTGGGTCGAAGCCGCCATCGTCATTGGCATGGCCTGTGTCGGATAAAATATTTTCGTAGGTATAAATTGGACAATTGAAACGAAGCCCAATGGCAATGGCATCGGAAGTGCGCGAATCGATTTCTGCTGTCACATTGAACTGCTCACAAATCAGCTTTGAATAAAACACACCCTCCTCAAACCGATAAATAATGATTTCCAACACGTTTATGGAAAAGGAATTCGCAAAACTCTTGAATAAATCGTGAGTGAGTGGTCGTTCAGGCACCATCTTTTCCAAGGCAATGGCAATGGCTTGCGCCTCGAATCCGCCAATCACAATTGGTATTTGACGCTTTCCACCAGATTCCACCAATATCAATGCATAAGCGCCAGACTGTGTCTGACTGTATTGCAATCCTGCGATGTCTAATTTTATTTTTTCCATGATGCCCCGCTTGCACTATTCTAAACAAGTAGGGAAGCATGTTTGCTTCCCTAGAATGCTGTATGTATGTAAAGTTAAAATATCTTCAGAACATCAGTGACTTGATGCACGGAATTTTTTCACTGCCTCTGTCAATCGCGGCAAGACCTCAAATGCATCACCAATCACACCGTAATCTGCTGCTTTAAAGAATGGAGCCTCAGGATCTGTATTGATGACAACGATCACTTTGGAACCGTTTACACCTGCCAAATGTTGAATCGCGCCAGATATTCCTGCGGCAATGTACAAGTTTGGACGAATGGCAACACCTGTTTGTCCAACGTGCTCATGGTGAGGTCTCCAACCGATATCAGATACTGGACGTGAACACGCCGTAGCAGCGCCTAGTGCAGCCGCTAAATCTTCAACAATACCCCAGTTTTCTGGTCCTTTTAAACCTCGGCCTGCGGATACAACCAATTCGGCTTCTGGCAATGGAATTTGTCCTTCTGGTTTTTTTGTGGAGAGTACTTTCACACCGGCTGAACCTGCATTGCCATTAAAATCCTCAACAGCGCAAGAGCCATCGAATTGTTCAGGCTGAATGCTATTTGGCAGCAAAGAAATAATTGTTCGAGCAGCATTCACCTTCACATGTCCAAAGGCCTTCCCGGAAAATACATTCACCGGAACAGTTCCATCAGATGAAGGTATTCCAATTGCACCTGAAATAAGCCCTGCCTTGAGTCGAACTGAAAGTCTTGGAGCAACTGCTTTCGCAACCATATCGTGCGAGAAAATGATGGTGTTTGCAGAACATGTATCTGCGGCGGACGAAATGACACGCGTCAACTGTTGGTCATCGTCACCTTCAACCGAACGATCAATAAGAACTTTAGATGCCCCATAGTTCCCAAGCGTAGCCAATTGATCCGCACTTAAAGAACCTGTTGTAATTACAGTTACATCACCGAGTTTTTTACCATAGGTAACGGACTCAAATGCTGATTTGTGGAGTCCGTTTTTACTGTTTATATAGACTAGTACTGACATAGCGAGTGGATTAAATAACTTTTGCTTCGTTGTGAAGGAGTTCAACAAGTTGATCCATATTTGTTGGATCGATCATTTTACATGCTGATTTCGCATTCGGCATGGTATAGTTGACATACGTAGTCATTTGGTCAACGGCAATCGGAGCAACTACCTGCAATGGTTTTGTTCGTGCAGCCATAATACCGCGCATGTTTGGGATGCGTTGTTCAGCCATTCCTTTTGCACATGAAACGACTGCAGGGGTATTTACTTCAACCACTTCGATGCCTCCGTTGATTTCACGCTCCAAGGTTAATGTGCTTCCGCTGACAGCCAATTTTGAAGCTACCGAAACGAATGGTTGATCCAAGGCTTCAGCAATCATGCCGCCAACCTGTGAACCGTTGTAGTTAATTGTTTCTTTACCCGTTAAAACCAAGTCAAAACCATTTGATTTTGCATACTCGGCAATTTGCATGGCTGTATAATAGGCGTCTGTTGGGTCAGCATCAATGCGAACAGCATCATCTGCACCAATGGCCAATGCTTTGCGAATAACGGCTTCATCACCTGCAGAACCTACAGAAATGATAGTCACATTTCCACCATTGGCTTCCTTGATTTCAAGCGCTCGAACGAGGGCATACCACTCGTCGTAAGGGTTGACAATATATTGAACACCGTTCTCATCGAATTTCGTACTGTTGTCAGTGAATGAAATTTTCGAAGTAGTGTCCGGAGATTTGCTGATGCACACTAGAATTTTCATCGCGAATTTTTATTTTTTTATCGGAAGCAAATTTAACGATATATTGCAAATTTCATCGGCTATTTCTGTATGTAGATAACAATTAAAAAGATTATTTACTTAGTGTCAAAATGACATGAATAACTTTATTTCATGCCTAAGGCAATTTGCACGTGTGATTTTGTGTTAAATTTGTCGCCTGCAAACGCGGATTAAAACCGTTAAACATGAAGACAATTCAATTCAGAGAAGCATTAAGAGAGGCAATGTCCGAAGAAATGCGCCGTGACGAACGCGTATTATTACTAGGTGAAGAAGTAGCCGAATACAATGGTGCGTACAAAGTTTCACAAGGTATGCTCGACGAGTTCGGACCGAAAAGAGTAATTGATACTCCAATCGCTGAGCTTGGTTTTGCAGGAATTGCTGTGGGTGCATCGATGAACGGGCTTCGCCCAATCGTTGAATTCATGACGTGGAACTTTGCCATATTAGCAGCGGATCAAATCATCAACAGTGCAGCAAAAATGTTACAGATGTCGGGTGGTCAGTACAATTGTCCAATCGTTTTCCGTGGTGGAAATGGCACAGCTGGACAGCTTGGCGCTACACACTCACAATCATTTGAAGCGTTCTATGCGCACGTTCCAGGATTAAAAGTGATTACACCATCCAATCCTTACGATGCAAAAGGATTGTTGAAAGCGGCAATTCGCGACAATGACCCTGTCGTATTTTTGGAGTCAGAAAAAATGTATGGCGACAAAGGAGAAGTTCCTGAAGGAGAATACATTATTCCAATTGGAGTTGCCGATGTGAAACGTAAAGGGACAGATGTTACTGTGGTCACTTTTGGCAAGATCATTAAGGTGGCACAAGAAGCTGCGGATGTTTTAGAGAAAGAAGGTATTTCATTAGAAATCATTGACTTGAGAACAATCCGCCCACTCGACTATGCCACAGTGGTTGAATCTGTGAAGAAAACGAATCGTTGTGTGGTGGTTGAGGAGTCATGGCCCTTGGCTTCGATTTCTTCTGAGATTTCTTACCACTTGCAACGCTATGCTTTCGATCATTTGGATGCGCCAGTGATGCGTGTGACGCAAACAGATACGCCATTTGCATTTTCACCAACATTGATTGATGAGGCCTTGCCAAATGTGGACCGTATCGTGAAAGCGGTAAAAAGCACTTTGTACAGATAATAAAGAATTCCAATAGAATGGAAGCCGTGGGAGAAATCTTGCGGCTTTTTTTTATGCTTGAATTTGCTTATTTTCGCTTTAAGCAATTCGCGTTCAATGATTCGCATTCTTATTTCCCTAATGATTTTCGCTCCAATGCCTTTGATGGCACAGAATTCCATCTGGGTCAAACCAAATGCAGTGTGGCATTATGACTATTGGACAATTGGCTGGTTTGGATTCATGAAAATTGAGCACAATGGAGATACAGTCATCCAAGGAAAGAATGCCATGCATTTTGTCCTGACCGATTATGCATTTACATACAATCAACAAGGACAAACAGTGCCTTACGGTGTGTTTCCAGCTGGCGACTTTTATACCTACACTGAAGGCGATACCGTTTTTTATCGTCAAGATAGTTCCTTTCATAAACTCTTTGATTTTTCAAAAAGTACGGGTGATTCTTATTTGATTGGCGTAACGAATCCAAGTCCTGCGGATCAATGCAGTCCTGAATCATGGACCATGCTCACCGGGACAGGGATCGACGTTTATGGTTATCCATCCATAACAGTAGAAGCGTATCTCAATGCGAATCTTAAATTATCCGGTACCTTTAACAATCGTTTTGGCGGAGATTATTTTATCCCTCTGATGCGCCCGTGCGATCCTAATAGTATTTATGAGGATTACATCTTTACGTTTCGATGTTTTCAAGATGACAGTCTTGTGGTAAATCCGAATGGCGTTGAATGTGAATACATCTTGACGCATGTAGGATTAAATGAAGTAGAAAATCACACCTTATATATAGGTCCAAATCCGACGAATGGAAACCTTGTTATTCAGTCAGACGTTAAGCTAAGCCAAATTGAATTGTTTACCTCCACTGGTATTCGCGTGCAAACCCAAGAAGTGCATAGCTCCAGCTGTGTCTTGGAAATGTCTAAGTTCAAACCAGGCATTTATGTAGTGCTTGTTTATGAAGAGGATGGCAGGTACTTTACACGCCGAATTGTACTTGATTAGTCGATGACTTTATTTTTTAACTAGTAACTCGTAATTTGTTACTTTTAACTCACTTCATTGAAAGCCCCTATTTTTGTGGAATCCAGCGGTAAATCCTTTTTTTTCGAGGAAGATGTGAACATGTTATTGTGAAAAACATGCATTTTTTTCGAGATCCCCTTGCTTTGTATTTTAAATCTAGTATCTTTGCACCCCTCAAAGTGCGTTTGGGGCAATTGTATATTATTATTAATTAAGAGTATTTTATGCCAACTATTCAACAGTTAGTTCGCAAAGGAAGAACAGCGGTAGTCAAGAAGAGTAAGTCTGCTGCACTTGATTCATGTCCCCAGCGTAAAGGGGTGTGTGTTCGTGTTTACACAACAACACCAAAGAAGCCGAATTCGGCGATGAGAAAGGTTGCCAGGGTACGTTTGACCAATGGAAAAGAGGTCAATGCATACATCGGAGGTGAAGGTCACAATTTGCAAGAGCACTCATTAGTACTAGTACGTGGAGGAAGAGTAAAAGATCTTCCAGGTGTTAGATACCACATTGTACGTGGAGCTGAAGATACTGCTGGTGTTGAAGGAAGAACACAACGTCGTTCTAAGTATGGAACGAAAAGACCTAAACAAAAATAATTATAGCTCTTAAGACATGAGAAGAAGAAAAGCCAAAAAGATTGCGATTCTACCAGATCCAAAGTTTAAGGATGTTGTGGTAACAAAGTTCGTTAACAATTTAATGTATGACGGAAAAAAGAATTTAGCATTTAAGATATTCTACGAAGCAATTGAAATCGTAGACAAGAAAATCGAAGATCAAGATGGATTAGAAGTTTGGAGAAAAGCATTGGAAAATGTAACTCCAAGTGTAGAGGTTCGTAGTCGCCGTGTAGGTGGAGCTACTTTCCAAATCCCTACTGCTGTTCGTGAAGATAGAAAATCATCTTTAGCTATGAAATGGTTAATTAGTTACTCACGTAGACGTAACGAAAAAACGATGGCTGGAAAATTAGCTTCTGAAATCATTGCTGCTTCGAAAGAAGAAGGTGCTGCTTACAAGAAGAAAGAAGATACCTTAAGAATGGCTGAGGCAAACAAAGCATTCTCACATTTTAGATTCTAATAGAAATGGCAAGAGATCTTAAATACACTCGTAACATAGGAATCGCTGCACATATTGATGCAGGGAAAACTACAACTACTGAACGTATTCTTTATTATGGTGGTGTAAGTCATAAAATTGGTGAAGTACATGATGGTGCTGCAACAATGGACTGGATGGAGCAAGAGCAAGAAAGAGGTATTACTATTACTTCTGCTGCTACTACGCTAGATTGGAATTACAGAGGTGATAAATACCACGTTAATATTATTGATACTCCAGGACACGTTGATTTTACTGTTGAAGTAAATCGTTCATTGCGTGTACTAGATGGTTTAGTATTCTTGTTTTCAGCTGTTGATGGTGTAGAGCCTCAATCTGAAACAAACTGGCGTTTAGCTAATAACTATAACGTTCCACGTATTGGTTTTGTAAATAAAATGGACCGTCAAGGTTCTGATTTCTTGAACGTTTGTCGTCAAGTAAAAGAAATGTTAGGAAGTCACGCTTTACCTCTTCAAATTCCAATTGGAAATGAAGAGACTTTTAAAGGTGTGGTTGATTTAATTAATTTCAAAGGAATCGTTTGGAATGAGCATGATCAAGGTATGACTTTTCAAGAAGTTGAAATCCCTGCTGATGTTCTAGAAGAGGCTACAGAATACAGAGAGAAATTATTGGAAGCAGTTGCTGAATTTGATGATAATTTGATGGAGAAATATTTTGTTGATCCACAATCATTAACTGAAAGAGAAATTTTAGATGCTTTAAGACAAGCTACTATTACTGGAAAAGTTGTTCCAATGATGTGTGGAACTGCATTTAAGAATAAAGGTGTTCAATCGATGTTAGATATGGTAATGGAAATTCTTCCTTCACCACTTGATGTAGATGGAATTACTGGTATCAATCCTAAAACTGATCTTCCTGTTACGCGTCAACCATCTTTTGATGAGCCGTTTGCAGGATTAGCATTTAAAATTGCAACAGATCCTTTCGTGGGTCGTTTGTGTTTCGTTCGTGCTTATTCTGGAGTTTTACCTGCAGGATCATATGTTTATAATACACGTTCAGAAAACAAAGAAAGAATTTCTCGTATTTTCCAAATGCATGCGAACAAACAAAATCAAATTGATGAGTTAGGAGCAGGTGATATTGGTGCTGTTGTAGGATTTAAAGATATCCGAACTGGAGATACTTTATGTGCTGAAGGACATCCAATTATTTTGGAATCTATGGATTTCCCAGATCCAGTTATCGGAATTGCTATTGAGCCAAAAACTCAAGCAGATATGGATAGACTTTCAACTGGTTTGTATAAATTAGCTGAAGAAGATCCAACTTTCCGTGTGAATACTGACGAAGAGTCTGGACAAACAATTATCTCAGGAATGGGTGAGCTTCACCTTGAAATTATTATTGACCGTTTGAAACGTGAGTTTAAAGTGGAAGTTAATCAAGGAGCTCCTCAAGTTACATATAGAGAAGATATAACTAAAGCTGTTGAACACAGAGAAGTTTACAAAAAACAATCTGGTGGTCGTGGTAAATTTGCTGATATTGTAATCAAAATTTCACCTCAAGAAAATGAGGAAAAGACAGGATTAGAATTCATCAATTCTATTAAAGGTGGTAATATTCCACGTGAATTTATTCCTTCAGTTGAAAAAGGATTCAAAGAATCAATGAAAAATGGTGTTCTAGCTGGTTATCCAGTTGAAGCTATGAAAGTTGAATTACTTGACGGTTCTTTCCATGCTGTCGATTCAGATTCATTATCATTTGAATTAGCAGCGAAGATGGCATATCGTGCTGCTTTGAAAAATTGTGGACCAGTCTTGTTGGAACCAATAATGAAATTAGAAGTTATTACTCCAGAAGAGAACATGGGTGATATCGTAGGAGATTTAAATCGTCGTCGTGGATATATGAAAGGAATGGATGATAAGAATGGTTCGAAAGTGTTAAAAGCTGACGTTCCTTTATCAGAAATGTTCGGTTATGTAACGCAACTTAGAACAATCTCTTCAGGTAGAGCTACTTCTACAATGGAATTTTCGCACTATTCTGAAGCACCTAAAAATGTTGCAGAAGCTATAGTTGCAAAAAAATAATTTTAAAGTATCAGCTTAATAATTAACTAGATGAGCCAAAGAATAAGAATAAAGTTAAAGTCGTACGATCACAATTTGGTTGACAAATCGGCAGAGAAAATTGTTAAAACAGTTAAAGCAACAGGTGCAGTAGTAAGTGGACCAATTCCATTACCAACACACAAACGTATTTATACTGTATTGAAATCTCCACACGTAATGAAAAAAGCGCGTGAGCAATTTGAATTATGTTCATACAAAAGATTGTTAGATATCTATAGCTCTTCTGCGAAG
>CALPWQ020000004.1 GCA_943327315.2 Chitinophaga pinensis | reverse complement strand
CCCAAAAAATGCAAGCGGAATTCTTTCGGTTCATCGGCCACGGTGCAGAATTGGGTCAATCCACTTCCCTGAACGAGCTTACTGTTTACCAATACATGACCAGCACTATGGATGCAGGCGAGGAGCTTTAATTTTATCCCTGAGGGTACCGTTGTATGCAACAAATGAATATGTGCTTCTTGAATTAGGGTGTTCAGCTGCTTCTCCGATGGATTTGAAATAACCTGAACCTTCATTTTTTCACAAAATGCCACCAAGCGCTTGCTCGGCTTTTTTCCAGCGACAACAATTGGAAAGGTGGGGTCCATGACTTTGTGAAGGGTGTTCAAGATCCAATAGACAGCTTGTTCATTTTCCGAAACGGATAAATTGCCATGAATCAGTGCATAGCGATGAACCTCCGCGTATCTTCCTTGAATGGGTGGAAAGGATGCGGGGAGAAAATGTATGTTTTCTTGGTATTGCTTGAAGTGTATACCATCACTTTCCTTGATGACAAATACGTGCTTGGCCTTGGAAAGAATTGATTCATACGTTTGTAGTTTTCGTGCCTCCAAGCGGAAAAACCAGCGTTTCAAAAACGATGAACCCATGGTTAACCCTCGGTAATATTCGTGCTCAACGTTGTGCATGCGTACAAAGGTCAGACGCTCTTCAATGGCAGGAAATTCCAAAAGTCCACACGTATGTAATCCTTCGAACAATATCGGATCACGGTCACCGCTTAAGGCCTTAAACAATTCCTTCGACATTCTGGATTGGACAATAAATGGGCGTTTTGAAAAGAGGTACAATATGGATTTTGTCCGTTTGTAATACTTCACACTGCCGTATTTCTCCAATTCAGCCTGCTTTCCGCGGCCATAGTCAAACACATGAATAGTTAGATTCAATCCCAAAGCATGCAACGATTGAATGCGGTAAAACATATCGATTGCGCCACCATAATCTACCGGAAATGGCACATCAAGACAAACGACATGAAGGTGCTTAGCGTTCAATGGATGGATAGATTTGATTCAATACTTCTTGTTCATTCTCCCAATTCTCTGTCGCCGAAGCTACGCGGCAATTGGCCTTTTGAGTAATCAATACATCGGGGTGTTCTTGGTAATAATGTATTGCACGGGCCAATGCTTCTGGGGTGAGTTGATCGATCACCGTGCCCACGTGATGGGTTGTGATGATCTGTGCGACTTCTACAAGATTCGTCCCGACAATGGGTGTCTCTGCGTGAATGTAGTCGAATACTTTATTTGGTAGGGAAAAACGGTAGTTGTCGCTCGTAGGTTTGTCTAGGGTAAGTCCGACATCGGCGTGGGATGTGAATGCCATCATTTCAGCGTAAGGACGTTTGCCGAAGAAAAGCACCCTGTTTTGAAGTTCATAGGTCTTTACCAGTTCTTTCAAGGTGTCAATCACATCACCGCTTCCAACGATGATCAAGGTGACGTCCGTGAGCAGCTTCATGGCTTCGACGGCTTCTTCTGCTCCACGATCGACATTGATTCCGGCCCCTTGAAGGATGACTAAAAACTGATTTTCTGGAAGTCCCAATTCTTTGCGAGAAGGGATGTTTTCTGCATTCCAACTTGGTGAAATGTTTCGTACAACTCTTACATTCTTCTTGTATTTCCCGGCATAAATGTCAGCAATGGATTGATTTACCGTATAAATAGTTTGCAAACGGGGGAAGATAAATCCTTCAATGCGCTCCCAAATTTTTTGTGTTTTTGGACGATGAATGAGTTCAGGGACTTGTGTAAAGTACTCGTGGCTATCGTACACCAGTCGCGAATTGAATTTAAATTTCGACGCCAAGTAATTTGCAGCCAAGGTGTCAAGGTCGTTGGCTACGAGAAGGTCCGCTCGACGAAAGAGCAGGTAAAAAAACAGTCGGAGGTTGTATGCCGCATAAAACTTCGGCCCTTTTTCCCAAAGGAGCTTGAATCGTTTGGTGGTGTAGGTTCGATCATTCAATGGTGAACTGTCCGATTTAATTCGCCCAATGAGTGTGACCTTATACCCTTGTTCCTCCAAAAAAACACAGATTTTGTGCACGCGATTGTCGGTGTACAAATCATTGGTGACAGAGACAAAGGCACGATTGCCCATTGATTAAAAAAACAGGAGAATAAGCACTACGGTCAAAAGCAGAGCGACGGCTACCACAATGCCATAAAAGAGCAATAGGTTTTTTGCTGTTTTTAGGTATTTGGCTCCTTGTTCTGTGGTGTAACGCGCCCTGTTTGCCTTTAAATAACAGATCAACGCAGCGATCATAACAGGTAAAGCAAGGATTGAAATAAAGCTCAACCACATCATAACAACACCTGCAATTCCTAAATTTTTTGCGGTTTTCGCGATTTTTTCAGTTCGTTGTGCCTGTTGAACAGCTGCACTTGCTTCATCAGATGACATTTCAGGCTCATCGGCGGTATCTGTGGTATCCGGATACGCGACTCTTTCTATGGAAGTGTATTCGGTTTCTGCGTCGTTTGCTTGACTTTGAGAGGCTGATTCGGTGTTCACTCGAGACTCATCGCTGGCAATGTTCTCCTCTGAGTGGTCTATGGTACCGCTTGTTTGAACAATCTGTTGATTGGGATTTGTTTTTACAAAACGCAATGCGTTATGGGTTCCACATGAACTCAATACCAGGGCAATAACACCAATTAGAAATGTAAGATTTTTCATAACGCTACCTGAAACGTGGTTTTTCAAATTTTAGTGAAAGTACATTATTTTTCTTCGTGACGCAAACGTTGAAGCTGCTCGTAGGCATCGCGAATATGCCCTATGCCTGTAAACACAATACGGAGTCGTCCATTTTGTTCTGCCAAGCGGCATTTATCGCCCAATTTAAGTGCGTTTTGCAACAGTGTCTGGAAGGCATCTGTTTCAAAGTACGGAGACTGAGGGTTTGCGAGGAAGTACCCAACCATTTTTCCTGACTTAATCACCAAGCGCTCAATGCCAAGTTCTTCGGCCAACCAACGCAATTTAAAGGAGAGCACCAGCTCTTTGACTTGGCGAGGCAAGGGACCAAAGCGGTCAATGAGGGTGTTGGCAAATTTTTCTAATGCGGCTTCGTCTTGAAGGTTGTCCATTTCTTGGTACAAGCTCAAGCGCTCGGCAACATTGTTGACGTAATCGTCTGGAATGCGCACTTCAAGGTCTGTTTCCATGTTGCAGTCTTTCACAAATTGAAGCATGCTATCGGTGGTGCGTTCGTCGAACAACTCTTTGAATTCATTTTCTCTAAGTTCTTCAATGGCCTCATTCAAGATCTTTTGGTACATCTCAAATCCAATTTCTGAGATGAAGCCGCTTTGTTCACCACCTAGCATATTTCCCGCCCCACGAATGTCAAGGTCTTTCATCGCGATGTTGAACCCAGATCCTAAATCAGAGAATTGCACCAAGGCCTCCAGTCGTTTCCTAGAATCGGAGGTCAATATGCTGAATTTCGGTGCCACCAAGTAGCAGAATCCTTTCTTGTTGCTTCGCCCAACACGTCCGCGCAACTGGTGCAAATCGCTCAATCCAAAGTTGTGTGCGTCGTTGATGATGATGGTGTTGGCATTCGAAATATCGATTCCCGACTCGATGATGGTGGTAGCCAGAAGCACGTCGTATTCTCCATTGATGAAGTCCATCATCACTTTTTCAAGTTGTTGCCCATCCATTTGCCCATGTCCAATCGCAACACGTACCCCAGGACACAAGCGCTGAAGCATGCCTGAAATTTCTTTGATGTTGGACAAGCGGTTGTTCACGAAGAACACTTGTCCTCCACGGCTGACTTCATACGCCACAGCATCGCGGATAATTTCTTCGTTGAACTGAATAATTTCTGTTAAGACGGGTTGCCTATTTGGCGGTGGGGTATTGATGATACTAAGGTCACGCGCCCCCATCAACGAGAATTGTAAGGTTCTAGGAATTGGCGTAGCCGTGAGTGTCAAGGTGTCCACTGTAGCACGTAATGTCTTTAGTTTATCTTTTACCGAAACGCCAAATTTCTGCTCTTCATCAATGATCATCAACCCGAGGTCTTTGAACTTAATACGTTCGGCAACAAGGGCATGCGTGCCAATTAAGATGTCTATTTTCCCTTCTGCCAGTTTTTTGATGGTTTCACTGGTGTCTTTCGAGGATTTAAAGCGGTTTACATAATCTACGGTTACCGGAAAATCTTTCAATCGCTCTTTAAAACTGCGGTAGTGCTGCATGGACAAAATGGTCGTTGGCACGAGCACTGCGACTTGTTTGCCATCTGTTGCGGCTTTGAAGGCTGCGCGAATGGCGACTTCGGTTTTTCCAAATCCAACATCTCCGCAGATCAGGCGGTCCATCGGTGTAGGCGATTCCATGTCTTCCTTGATGGCCTGTGTTGCTTTAAGCTGATCGGGGGTGTCTTCATACATGAACGACGCTTCAAGTTCGTTCTGTAGGTAGGTGTCTTCATGGAATGCAAAACCTGGCTGTGACTTTCGTTTGGCATACAATTGAATGAGATCGAAGGCCAATTCCTTGATTTTCTTTTTGGTCTTGTTCTTCAGTGTCGTCCATGCCTGCGACCCCAATTTATTCATTTTCGGAACGCTGCCGTCCTTGCCGGTGAATTTTGAGATGCGGTGCAAGGAGTGAATCCCGACATAAAGCACATCGCCGTCTTTATACAAAAGCCGAATGGCTTCTTGGGGCTTGCCATTGACATCAATGGTTTCTAACCCAGAGAATTGACCAACACCATGATCGATATGGGTCACATAATCGCCTTTCTGGAGATTGTATATTTCTTTCAGTGTTAGGGCTTGCTTGGCCTGACGAAACCCTTCTTTTAAACGGAAACGGTGATAGCGCTCAAACAGTTGGTGGTCGGTGTAGCAGGTGAGTTTCAGCGATGGCGCAATAAACCCTTCGTGCAAGGCCAAGGGCATCGGTTTAAAATCTGTCCCGCCACCAATGTCTTCAAAGATTTGAAACAAGCGATCTATTTGCTTCGGCTGATTGGAAAAGATGAGGTTGTTGAATCCATTTTCTGCATGTGCTGCCAAGTCGCTTCGAAGGAGATCGAAATTTTTATTGAAGCTTGGTTGTGGCAAGAAGTCAAATTGACATGCATGGTCCCCTTTGAAGTGGTATTCCGGACCCCATTCAATGGTGCTATGATCTTTCAAAACGTGTTCTACTTCGCTTGGATGCATGTATAAATCACCCGGCAATGTGCGTTTTACTGTGTCCGACAACTCGGAGTGAATCTTTACCGCACGTTTGTATTCTTTATCGATGATGGCACTCAATTGCTCCACGGAAGAAATCCAAATGGTGACGTGCTGACCTAGAAACTCGAAAAAACTACCGTTTCCCTCAAGGTTCAGCTGTCCTTGAACGTTGGGAATGATATTGAAATGTTTATGATTGACAAGTGAAAGCTGCGTGCCTGCATCAAAGGTGCGGATGGATTCTACTTCATCGCCAAAAAACTCGATGCGAAAGGGATTGTCATTGGCATAGGAAAAGACATCAACGATTCCACCCCGAATCGAGAATTGCCCCGGTTCATATACAAAATCGACACGGTCGAAATGGTAGTCCAAAAGCAATTCGTTGATGAGGTCGATGGAATAATTTTTTCCTACTTCAACACGCAAGGTATTGTCGCTTAACTTCTTTTGTGTAGGAACTTTTTCGAACAAGGCCTGCGGATAGGTCACCACGCGGACATTTGTCCCATTGTTGATGCGCTCTAACACTTCGGCGCGGGATACCACGTTCGCATTGTCGGTGTCTTCCAGTTGGTAGGGCACGCGGTATGATGCGGGATAAAACAATATGCGTTTATCGTCGGGAAAAAGTCCCTCAAGGTCATTCAGAAAATAAGCGGCTTCTTCTTTATCCGGGAGAATAAAAAGATGATGTCCTGGAATTTGTTCGGTCAGCGCGGTTGCACACAATCCTCTCGCCGAACCAACGAGGCCTTTCCAATGGATATGCGCCCCTGCAAACTGCAGCGCATTGGCCGAAGAATCGATTTGCGGGAGGGTAGTAAAGGCTTTTTTAAGTTCGCGGATCTCCATTATTTGAGCAGACTCATGGCTTTCTCTACCATTTGTTTCGAACCTATGTAAAATGGAACGCGTTCATGCAGGCGCGTTGGCTTCAAGTCCATAACGCGCTTTCTGCCCGTACTGGCAATTCCTCCTGCTTGTTCAGCGATAAAAGCCAAAGGATTGCATTCGTATAGCAAGCGCAATTTTCCCTCCGGAGATGTTGTTGTATCTGGATAAATATAGATGCCCCCTTTGATCATGTTGCGGTGAAAATCGGCTACCAGTGAACCAATGTAACGCCCAGAATAAGGAGCGCCTTTGTCATTCTCAAAACTCTGGCAGTACGCAACGTACTCACGCAAACCTTCTTCACAGATGTTTATGTTTCCTTCATTCATCGCATAAAGACGACCCGTTTCAGGCATTCTCATGTCGCGATGTGAGAGGCAAAATTCGCCGATGGATGGATCTAAGGTAAAGCCATTTACACCACGACCGGTTGTATACACCAGCATGGTGGATGAGCCATACAACACGTACCCTGCAGCGACTTGTTCTGATCCAGACTGAAGCATATCCTCCAAAGTCGCTTCCGTGCCGACAGTTGAGATGCGTCGGTAAATGGAGAAAATGGTTCCGATGGATACATTCACATCGATGTTCGATGAACCGTCCAAAGGATCAAACAACACGACATATTTTCCGTTTTTTGCAGATTCAGAGGTGAAGGCCACAAAATCGTCATTTTCTTCGGAGGCAATACCACAGATTTCACCCCCATATTCAAAGGCCTTAATGAATTGTTCATCGGCCACAACGTCCAGTTTTTGCTGTTCTTCACCTTGGATATTGGTGTTGCCTTGCGCCCCTAAAATGTGATCCACAAGCCCAGCTTGACGCACATCCCTGCTGACGATTTTGGAAGCCACAGCGATGTCGTTTAGGATGCGAGAAAGCTCTCCCGTAGCAAATGGAAAGTCAGCTTGACGATCCATGATAAATTCATTGAGGGTAACAACTTTTGACATGGGATAGAATTTAGGTGCGAATATCGGCATTTCGCGCAAAATAGAGGGAAAAAGTAAGGGTGGATTTGCCTACAGATATGGAAAGGCAAGCACAAGATAACGGAGAAATTTTCCAAGGATCACGAGGAAAGTGACACGCCAGAAAGACACACGGAAGAATCCAAGCGCCACTGTCATTGGGTCGCCGATAAAGGGAACCCAAGAAAAGAAGGCCAACCAGTAGCCGTATTTCTGGACCCGCACTTCAAAGGTGAGGATTTTCTTTTCGGTGATGCCGATGCGTTTGAGCCATTTGGGATTTCCCAAAAGCCCTAGAAAATAATTGGTGAGTCCACCCAATGAATTGCCAATCGTGGCAACGAGGACACATGTCCAAGGGTCGAAGTGTTGACTGAGCATCAAAAGGATCACTGCCTCTGAGTTCATGGGAAGGATCGTCGCAGAGAGAAATCCTGCGAGGAAAAGCCCACCAAAACCGATGCTGATGACATCCATATTTTCCCGTTCAATTGTCTATAAAAAAGAACAGGCCGACTTTCGCCGACCTGCCTTCACCCTGTAAAGCGGGATATTATTTTTTCACAAATTTCTTTGTAATCACTGATTCGCCTGAACGAACAGTGACGTAGTAAACACCGTTTGCAAAGTTCGTTGCATCAAAAGCAAATTGGTTGCTTCCAGCTGCTTGGCTCTTATTCACTTGTGTGAAGATTACTTTTCCTGAAAGGTCAGTGATCGACATGTGGATGTCAGAAGCGTTTGCCAATGTGTAGTTGATTGTTGTTATTCCAGAAGTTGGGTTCGGGAATACGTTGCTCATTGCAATGTCTGAAGTGTTTTCAGTGATAGCAGCATCTTGGTTCATGTTCAAACGCACCATCACAGCATTTGGAGTGGACAAGAAGAATTCAGTTCCTGTTGCATCGAAACCTTGAACAATTCCTTCAGCTACTGGTTGAGCTGTTCTGAAACGAACGTCAGCTGTAGCGCCTCCATTGTGGCAAGCTACCACTAGCAATACATCACCAGCAGCGACATCAATAACACTTTCCAAAGGAAGTTTCACTGTTGTACCATTTTGCTGTGTAGTAATCGCATTGTACGGAGTCGTTGTTAAATAATTCCAAACACCTCCGGCAGCATCAAACAAATACACTTCACCAAAAATCTCTTGACCTACATTGGTAGCTGTTGTTGTTAAGGTGATGTACATGGAGTCCAAACGATCTGCCGCCATAACCTCCATTACGTTTCCAATTTTCAACGGCTGGTTTGGTTGACTAGAAAGGTTTGAAATCGATCCAGCAGCAACACCATTATCTACAGAGTATACAGACCTCGTGATCTTGATTGCGTCTGTTTTCACATTGTCTGTTGGTGTAGCATCAGTTTGTGTTTGAGAGTAGGTATACGTTAACGCATAGTTTACTGGAGCAGAAACTGCTGGAGTCCATGTCGCTGTAATCAATGAATCAATTGCTCCTGCAGCCAATGTTGCTGTTGGTGAAGAAACTGATCCACCTGCGTTGTCCGCAGAAACCGTCAATTTAACTCCAGTTTGAGAAACACCACCGTCGTTGCGTGTTTCACCAGAGAAGGTGATTGCTGTTTGCTGACTTACTGGAATGAAGTAGTAAGGAATTTGTTCGTTACCAGCCACCATGATGCGTGACAATGCGGTCAAGTCGTTGTCGTTGGATTGAATCAAATTCACGTCATCAACTTGCCAGTGGTAGTGAGAAGTTCCTCCTGCGCCATCGAAAGTGAAACGGAACTTGAAGTTACTCAAGTTTGTTGCCGTTGCAAGGTATGCAGACAAGTTGATTTTTGCTTTTGTTGTTGGAGATGTTACGTTTACAACAGTTCCTTCGGCACGAACATCGAACTCAGTGATTGTTGTAAAGTTGTCTGTTGATACTTCCAATTTAGGGTAGAAAGCACCTGAACAACAAGATCTATAACGGTGTTCAAACGAAAGAATGACATTCGTTTGTCCTGTTAAATTGATTACAGGAGAAACCAAGCTACCAACCATATCTGGGTATGGACCTGCTCCAGGGTTTGCAAAGTCAGCATCGAAAATCATGAATCCATTTGCAGAAGTGGTTGAACCAATTTTCTCATTGGCTGCTGTAGAATATTGTCCGTTAGGACCATCCATATCCGATAACCACACTGCAGCATTGGCTCCAGCAGTTGTCCAAGCGCCGATTCCTCCAGCGAATGTTTCAGAGAACAACACATCACCAGGCGCTTTTTCAAAGGCCATTGGTGCGAAGTCAGTAATTTTTTCGCCTAGTGCAGGCTCATTGAACGCGTCTTGTTTTTGGGCATTCGTTGCTTTCACTTGTCCGAAGGCAACAGCTCCAAAAGAGACAACGGAAATCAACAGGTATACTTTTTTCATAGCAAGTTTTTTAATGTATCAAGGCAAATATAAGTTATTCTTGGTAAAGAACTACGAGTGGGTAAATATGAATTACGAATTACGAGTTACGAGTTAGGACCATGGTGGCTGCGCCTTAGTGGACATGGGAGGTGCAAATGATCAATTACGAATGACCTATTGCGAGTTATTCGATCTAGTCTCGATCCCACTCTGATTTTACCGCGGATCCAAGAGTTTCAAGCATTCAAAACCTAGTAACTCGTAATTGGTAACTCGTAACTTTTTAGAAGTCTTAGCATCTTAATGTCTATGGAGGAAATCGAAGAATAATCAAGTCTTTAATTCCGCATTAGCGGAAGAGTCTTTTGTCCTTCGAAGCTCAAAGAGCGAAGAAGTGTCCTTTGTCAAACTAGTAACTCGTAATTCGTAACTTTTCAGAAGTCTTTCAAAAACGGCAACTGCTGTCGCACGGTCATTAAGTCCGTGTAATTCAATTCAACAGTTTTTATTTCTTCCACCGATGGTGTGCAGTCATGCACCGTTCCTAGGGCATCAACCACCATCGAATCTCCACTATAGGTTAAACCATTGCCATCGGTACCTACGCGGTTCAATCCTGCGACATAACACTGGTTTTCAATAGCTCGTGCAACAAGTAAGGATTTCCAATGCAAGGCACGACGCTCGGGCCAGTTGGCAACATACAAAATAACATCGTAAGCTGCGTTTCCATCTTCATTCAGAGAATTGCGAACAATTTCTGGAAAACGAAGGTCATAGCATATCTGTAGCTTAATGTTCCAACCTTTCCACTGAACGATGGTCGGTTTTTCTCCGGCCGTATAGACAAGGTCTTCTCCAGCCAAGGCAAAGCGCTTTTGCTTGTCGTACACATGCACAAGGCCGTCAGGCTGAACGAAAACTCCGCGGTTGAAGAAGTGATTGTCTTCTTTAATAATGAGCGACGTATAAATGGCCGTGTCTTTTTCTTTTGCCATCTTCTTTAGCCAGGCGATTCCAGCTGCGTTCATGGTTTCGGCAAGAGTTTCAGCGTTCATGCTAAATCCTGTGTGGAACATCTCAGGCAACAAGATTAAATCGGTTGCGGGAAGCTGAGCCAATAGGCCGTCGAAATGAGTTAGATTGCCAGCTTTGTTTTCCCACTGCTGAGTCGTTTGAACAAGGGTAACGCTTAGATTTTGCATAGTCTTTCAGCAGCTTGAGTTAAGGTGTCTGTTGTTTTGGCGAAACAAAAACGAATCAATTTTCGGTCGTGTCCATCAGCGTTGAAGACAGATAATGGAATGGCAGCAACACCGTATTCTTTCACCATGCGGATGCAAAAGTCAGTGTCGGCTTCGTCGGAAATACGTGCATACGACGCCAGTTGAAAGTAGGATCCTTCGGAAGGAAGCAAATCAAAACGACTTGTCGAAATCAATTCCCTGAAGTCATCGCGCTTCTGCTGGTAAAATGCACCGAGTTCCAATGGATTCGTTTGCTGAATGTACTTCGCAAGTGCAGCTTGTGCCACACTGTTGACACAGAACACAAGGAATTGATGGACTTTCTTTATTTCATTCATCAGCGCAGCAGGGGCAATCAAATAGCCAATTTTCCATCCGGTGATGTGGAAAGTTTTTCCAAAGGAGGAGACGATGACACTTCGTTCACGCAAGGATTCAATCGTATTGACGGAAATGTGCTTTTTCTCAAAGGTGATGAACTCATAGACCTCATCCGACAGCAAGATGACCTTGGGATATTTTTCAAGTAAGGCAGCCAATTGTTTCAAATCACCTGCATCCATTACTTTTCCTGATGGATTGTGTGGGTTGTTGATGATCAATAGGCGCGTTTTGTCGTTCATGGCCTCTTCAATTCGCTGCCAATCTGGGGTGAAATCTTCGCTTAATGGAATGCGAACGGGCTTCGCGCCAGTGAGAAGAATTGGTGGTTCGTAACAGTCGTAACTCGGATCGAGAATGATCACTTCCTCTTGCGGATTGACCAAGGCCTGAATGGTGGCAAAGATCCCTTGCGTCGCACCGGCCGTCACCAAAAGTTCTGACGATGGGTCATTCTTTCGACCATACGCTGTTTCGATCAACGCGCTGATTCCATTCAGTAAATCAGGCGAACCAGGCATTGGGGCATACTGATGAACGGACTCTCGGGCTACAGATTCCAAGGCGCGTATCAACTTTTCATCTACAGGAAAATTTGGAAATCCTTGCGATAAATTGATGGCATTGTGTTCCATGGCCAGTTTTGACATCACCGTAAAAATGGTGGTTCCAACATGAGGAAGTTTTGACATAAGGGACTGTTTTCGGTGAATAAAAGTAGGGAATATCAGCGTGCCCTTGAAGGTACAAAGCGGATTTCTTTGTAACATTGCGATTCAAGAAATTTTACCATGAAAAAGATTACCGCACATATAGGATTTGTACTTATAGCATCCAGCCCTTTGTTTGCTCAACCGGTACAGAAAGAAAAAAAGGAAGTCATCAAGAAAGTTGAGGTTCAGGAAGTGAATGGCGAAAAGGTCATGACCATCACCACGACTGAGAATGGCGCTCAAACGCAAGAGGTGCATACGGGTGCTGAAGCCGAACAACGCTTGAATGAATTTCCATTGAAAGAGGAAGGAAATGAGGTGCGTAAAGAAGTGAATTACGAAGAGGTAAACGGCGAAAAAGTGTTGACCATTGTAACCACTGAAAACGGTGTAACATCGACGGAAGTGTATAAAGGCGCTGAAGCGGAGTTGAAGTTGAAAGAAATTCAAGAAGGCGGTGATCCTGCTGCTGCGAAGAAAAAAGAGCTTCAAAAGATCAAAATAAACAAAACGGAAATCAACCGCAAAAACTGATGGTAAAGTCAATCACGGCGGGAATTTTTACCCTAGTCATTCTTGCTTCTTGTGGCGGAAAGGATGAGAAATTCTGCAAATGCCTCGAGGTGAGTGAAACATTCAACTCCATGTCCAACGATGCCTTGACGCAAGAAGTCACGCCGAAATCTGCAAAGGAAATGAAAGCGATGAAGGCCAAGAAAAAGAAGTTGTGCGCAGACTATGAAATCATGGGCGGACCTGAAATGCTTGAGTTGAAGGAGGCGTGTAATTAAAAGTTACGAATTACGAGTTACGAATTTGGTGGCTGAGGTTCTCGATGCTTGGTGGCTGAGGTACTCGAAGCCACGAATTACGAGTTGTCATTAAGACTCTTTAATTCTTCGAATTGCCGCAGGCATCAAATTCGCATGAGATATCAAGATGCTAGGATACTAAGATTTTAAGACAATTCTTACTCGGAGTTGCATTTACGAATTACGCAGTACCAAATTCCCGCCAGGGATCAAATTCTAAATTTGCGCAGCAAAAACCACATCCAAGGCTTCACAGAACATATTCGCAGCATGGGTCAATGATTCAGGATCATGCGCGGCAGAAATAAATCCTACTTCATACCCACTTGGACCGAGATATACGCCACGGTTCAAAAGTTCGCGGTGTATAATTTTAAATCCAGTCATGTCGCTATCGATTTCATCTGAACGGCGAATGCGCTTTTTTCCGTTGAAGGACAACCAGAAAATCGATCCAATGGTCACCAACTCGAAATTGTATCCTTTCTCTTTTGCGTAGGCATTGATGTGATCCACAAAAGCATTGGTTTTTTCAGCAAGAGCCTCGTAAAATCCTGGCTTCGCACATTCGGTCAATTGCGCAATTCCAGCCGCCATGGCCACTGGATTTCCGGAAAGGGTTCCCGCTTGATACACAGGGCCCTCTGGCGCGACATGCGACATGATTTCATTTTTAGCGCCGTAAGCACCTACTGGCAATCCACCACCGATAATTTTTCCATAGGTTACGATATCTGGAGCAATGCCATAGTATTCAGCAGCCCCCGAAAATGCCACGCGGAATCCAGAAATGACTTCATCGAAAAATAATAAAATGCCATGCTCCGTGCACAATTCGCGCAGCGCCAACAAGAAGGTTTTTTCTTGAAGCAACAATCCATTATTTGCTGGAATCGGCTCGATGATCGCACAGGCTATCTGGTCTTTATTTTCTGCTATGCACGCTTTCAAGGCTTCTACATCATTTAGCGGAAGAACCAAGGTCTCATTCGCAAAACTCTCAGGTACACCAGCACTGGATGAGGTGCCTAAGGTGGCCAATCCACTTCCTGCTTTTACAAGCATCGCATCCACGTGACCATGATAACAGCCTTCGAATTTGATGACTTTATCGCGACCAGTGTAGCCGCGTGCCAGGCGTAAGGCCGACATCACGGCTTCAGTCCCCGAACTTACAAAGCGCATGCGGTCAATGAATGGATTTCTCGATAAAATCAATTCCGCCAATTCATTTTCCAATCGTGTCGGTGCGCCAAACGATGCTCCATTTTGCATGGCGGCCATCACACTACTGTAAATTTTCGGGTTGTTGTGTCCAAGGATCAGTGGACCCCAGCTGCAGCAAAAATCAATGAATTCATTGTCGTCTTCATCCCAAATGCGGCAACCGTCACCCTTCTTAATAAAGAGCGGAGTTCCTTCGACAGAACGAAATGCACGGACAGGTGAGTTTACGCCTCCAGGAAAGTAGGTTTTTGCTGTTTCGAATAACGATTCAGACACGGAACGACTGATGGGCGAAGCATTTTTCATGCGCTAAAAGTTTGGTGCAAAATTACGATTTTCATCGCCTCGACAGGCAAAAGATTCACGATTTTACTTGCTAAACTTTCCGTATCTTTGGCAGGCAAATTTTTCCCTATGAGTCAGTTTGAAAACACGCTGAATTACGCGCAGCAAATGGATGAACAAGATCCATTGAAAGAGTTTCGAGGTAAGTTTTATTTTCCCGATTTTCATGAAAAAACGGTGCGCTATTTCACGGGAAACTCATTGGGCTTGCAACCAAAAACGACCGTAAAGTACATCGCAGAAGAATTGGAAGCATGGGCGAAGTTTGGTGTTGAAGGTCATTTTCTTGCGAAACGACCATGGTTTTCCTACCACGAAAATCTCACAGAAATGGCGGCAAATGTGGTGGGCGCACTTCCTATTGAAGTGGTGATCACACATTCCTTAACGACAAATCTTCACTTGTTGATGGTTTCGTTTTACCGCCCGTCAGGAAAAAGAACGAAGATTCTCTGTGAGGCAAAGGCTTTTCCAAGTGACCAATATGCCCTTGAATCCCAAGTGAAATTTCACGGATTGGATTTGTCGGAACATTTGGTAGAAGTGGCGCCACGAGAAGGTGAACAATTGATTCGTGAGGAAGATATTTTAGCAAAGATTGAAGAACTAGGTGACGAATTGGCCTTGGTGATGATTGGCGGCGTGAATTATTACACGGGTCAGTTGTTCGATATGAAAACCATCACCGAAGCAGGCCACAAAGTTGGAGCGATCGTTGGATTCGATTTAGCACACGCCGCAGGAAACATCAATCTTAAGCTTCACGATTGGGGAGTTGACTTCGCTGCATGGTGTGGGTATAAATATTTGAATTCATCTCCGGGCGGAGTGAGTGGCATGTTTGTCCATGAACGCCATGCCTTTTCTCCTGAATTGCCGCGCTTTGCCGGCTGGTGGGGATATGATAAGGACAAGCGTTTTCAAATGGAACCAGGATTTATCCCGATGCGAGGTGCCGAAGGATGGCAATTGAGCAACGCACCAATTCTAGGCATGGCCGCACATTTGGCTTCCTTAGAAATTTTTGCGGAAGCGGGAATGGAACGCATAGGCGAAAAGCGTGACCTTATGACGGCGTATTTGGAATTCGTGATCGAAGATATTTCGAATAAAAATGCTGACCGTTGCACCTTTGAATTGATTACTCCACGGGATAAAACCAAGCGCGGCGCACAGCTGTCGATTATGGCGAAGGGTCAAGGGAAAGCCTTGTTTGATGCCTTATCTGACTTAGGTGTTGTAGCCGATTGGCGCGAACCAAATGTCGTTCGTGTGGCTCCTGCACCCCTGTACAACTCCTTCGAAGATTGCTATTGGTTTGGACAACTGCTGGAGCAAGCGATACAATAAAAACAGTACATCATGGATGAATTGACAATTCAAGAGCTGATTAAAGCAAAGTTTTCGGGTGAATTAAGCCAATCGACAACCTACGTCAACTTGACCATTCAAGCCGTGGCGGTATTGATCGGAGGAATCGTCCTCTGGCGGGCGAGCAATGCCATTCACAAGAAAAAACTGAAAGAACGGAAGCAAAATACCTTCTTTCAAACACCCTATTCACGGTATTGGAAGAATCGGTGATTGATGAAATACTGGATTATTTTTAGTGTTGCAATTAACGCGTTTCAACTGACGGCGCAACTGACGGAAGTGGCCGAGCTTGAGTTTGGAAATAATCCGGGAAATCTAGAATGCTTCATTCAACCGACCTCGAATAAAAATAGACCGCTAGTCCTTGTCTTACACGGCTGCACGCAAAGTGCACAAGAGGCGATTTCCGTTTCTGGATGGGATGCCTTGGCAAAGGAAAATGACTTCTTTTTGTTGGCCCCTCAACAGCAAATGAGCAACAATCCAAACCGCTGTTTCAATTGGTTTCGACCAGAAGATATCGACTCCTTGAATGGCGAAGCAGCGAGCATCTTGAACATGCTGTCTTATTGCCTCAGCCATTATTCCATCGATACCGCCCAAATCTTCATCACTGGCTTTTCTGCTGGCGGACAACTGAGTGTTTCACTATTGGCGTTAACCCCAACCCGTTTCAAGGCGGGTGCTGTCTTCGCTTGCGGACCATATGGCTTGGCAGAGAAACCTAGTCAAGCATTGAAGGCAATGCACGGCAAGCCAGAACTCACCGAAAAACAACTTACACAGCGGGTGATGGACCTTCATCCGAATGCTTCCATTGCCTATCCTTCGCTCTATATCTATCAAGGAACAGATGATGCCGTCGTATATCCAAAGTGCGCAGGAATGTTGTATAACCAATGGAAAGGAATCAAACAACTAAATACATCATCTGAAAAAGAAGTCCTGCTGAAGGAGCATCCATTTATTAAACGGACATCCGTGGGCTCGACGGACAATTCCAATCGTGTTGTGTTGTATCAATTTACAGGTTTAGGCCATCAGATTCCTGTCGACCCGGGGACGAATCCAGGTCAAGGTGGACAGTACAATTTGTTCTCAAAAGACCAGAATTTCTGGGCAGCCATGCAGGTGGCGATTGACTTCGGCCTTGTGCTGCATTAATGGTTGCTGAGGTTCTCGAAGTATGAAGACTGAGGTTCTCGAAGTATGGTGGCTGAGGTTCTCGAAGTCACAAATACAGCGTGCTAAAACAATCATTTAACTACCTTTGTTACATATGGAAAATCAGTCAATGAAAGAGGTTGTCATCGTAGGAGCAGGATTGGTAGGATCCCTTTGGGCCGTTTATCTATCTAAAGCAGGATATAAAGTAACGATTTATGAGCGCCGTTGGGACATTCGAAAAGCGGAAATATCTGCTGGGAAGTCCATCAACCTTGCCCTTTCAAACCGCGGGTGGAAAGCACTCGATGCGGTAGGTGTTGGCGATGAAATTCGCAAGATTGCCATCCCCATGTACGGACGTGTGATGCACGACCTCGAAGGAAAGTTGACCTATCAGCAATATGGAAAAGACGGTGAAGCCATTTTCTCTGTTTCTCGCGGGAAAATCAATGCTACGATGATGGACATTGCTGAAAAACACGGAAAAGCAACGATCCATTACAACCACGAATGTCGTAGGGTTGACCTCAATAATGGAATTGTTTACTTAACAAACAGCCTGACAGGAGAAGAATTTGAACACAAAGCAGATTTGGTTTTTGCTGCGGATGGCGCCTTTTCTTCCGTGCGTTATTCATCGATGCAGAAACTTGGTCGCTTTAACTATAGCCAGAACTACATTGCTGACGGATACCGCGAAATTTTGCTGCCTGCAAATCCGGACGGTACGTACCGCATGGATAAAAATTCCTTGCATATTTGGCCACGTGGACGTTTTATGATGATTGCTTTGGCGAATGAAGATGGTTCATTTACCTGTACCTTATTCATGCCGCACGAAGGTGGTGAAAATGCCTTTGACAAACTCACATCACGCGAAGCTGTCAATTCATTCTTCGAAAAAACATTCCCAGATTTCTACGAAATGATGCCGGATATTGCCGATGCATGGGAAGATCACCCCCTAGCTGCCTTGGCCATTGTACGTTGCTACCCTTGGGCACATGGTGTTACCGCATTGATGGGTGATGCCGCACATGCTACAGTTCCATTCTACGGACAAGGAATGAATGCGGGGTTTGAAGATTGTACCGTTTTGTCAGAATTGATGACCAAGCACCACGAAGACTGGCCTGCAATTTTTGAGGAATACAGCCGCGAACGTAAACCGGATGGGGATGCCTTGCAAGACCTGTCCTTGGACAACTATTATGTGATGCGCGACTATGTGGCAGATCCAGAGTTTTTGTTGCGGAAGAAAATCGAAGCAAAGTTCAGTGGCCGTTACCCAGACAAGTGGTTGCCCTTGTATTCGCAAGTGACCTTTAGTGAAATTCGCTACAGTGTGGCGTACAAACAGGGTCAGGTGCAATCAGCGATTATGGATGAGGTGATGGCGATGGAAAACATCGAGGAGCGCTGGGATTCAGAGGAAGTGATGGAGCAAATTTTAGCACGTTGTAATTAACACAAAAAATATGATGAATAAATTGATCTTGAGTGCTGTATTGTTGAGTGCGTTTTCACTCTCGGCACAGCGTGATCTCACCCCTGGAAAGCGTCGTGGCGATGTTTTTGGCAAAGCAGATTACAAAGACTATCGGTTTTTTGGTTTGCAAGTAACGGGTGGATTAACCTACATGGCGACACGTTTGGATGCGAAGAATTTAACTTACCTCGGGGCTGATGTAAATGGCCGACCGATGAGTTTTAGCTTTGACCCTCAAGGCAGCGTTGGTGCATTTGTGGATCTTGGTATGGTACATTTTCCAAAGAAACGGTCAAAACTCTCTTTGGCCCTGAAATATATTTTCATCTCCTATTACGATTGGGGCCTTGGTGTTAAGCTGTTTAGTGGTTCTGAAACAACAAATTTTACTCAGATGAATTCTCTTGGTGAAACGCTTCCAACGAAAAGTATTTCAGGAAGTTTCGCTAGTATTTTTGTGAATGGCCGTTTCAGCCTACATAAAAACGTGTACATCGGAAAGCGTTATTTCATTGACAATGGCTTAGGATTTAATATTGATTATCGACTCTCATCGCATGATCCCTACATGAATGAAGCCGGAATAAGCGCACAATCTTTCCATTCCCCATTGGTCGCTCAACTTCACTATAGTCTAGGTTTCGGCATCAAACTCAATCGCCGCAGCATGTTGGTACCGGGTGTGCAAATTCCGATTTTAGGCATTCACGACTGGAGAAAAGGGTGTGCTGCGTTGAAGTATTACAACTCAAACTACTTACCGATTTTATTCCAAGTGAAGTTTACCTATCTGTTTGAAAAGAAACCAAAAGGCTGCAATACGCCAGGCACGGACGAGGACCGCAAACGCAATGACGAATACCTACAAGGAAACTGATGAAGAAGATCTATCTATTGAATTCGTGTTCGACCTGCCAACGCATTCTCACGCAAATCGGGCCAGTTCAAGGTCTTGTATTGCAGAACATCAAGGAAGAAAACATCGATGAACTTACACTGGATTGGTTAAAAGAAAAAGCGGGTTCCTATGAAGCGCTTTTTTCAAAGAAGGCCATGAAATATAGGGCGATGGGATTGCATGAACAAACACTTTCGGAAGCGGATTACCGCCGTTTGATGTTGGAAGAATACACCTTTTTAAAACGTCCTTTTATGATCAATGGAGAAGAAATCTTTATTGGAAACACGGCAAAGGTAGTGGAGGCTGCGGTGCAATCATTCCAAAAGTCTTAAGCGCATTTTGAGTAAAAGTTTACTTGCCCACCTGTCTTTATTTTTAGTCAATACGCTTTACGGAGCGAGTCATGTATTGGCGAAAGGGGTAATGCCCAAGTACCTTACACCGAATGTTTTTATCTTATTCCGCGCTCTTGGCGCCACGGTGCTTTTTTGGCTGGTTTGTCTTTTATATGGGCGAAATAAAATTGAACGATCGGACTATCTTCGTTTGGTCGGCTGCGGATTTTTTGGTGTTGCCCTAAATCAATTGTGTTTCTTTCACGGACTCAATCTGTCATCGGCGATTAACTCTGGAATCATCATGGCCTTCAATCCGATCATTGTGGTCATCTTGTCGTATTTCATTCTGAAGGATAAAATCACACTTACCCAAGCCATCGGGATTTTTCTTGGTTCGTCGGGAGCAATTCTGCTAACCTTAACTGCGGGAACAGGCAAAGGGGATTCCGTTCAAGGGGATATGTTGCTTTTTATCAATTCAGCCAGTTACGCGGTCTATCTTGTCATGGCAAAACCATTGATGCAGAAGTATTCACCAATCACCGTAATTACCTGGGTTTTCACCATCGGTGCTGTTTTTGTCTTACTATTTCCTCCGCTATGGGGTGATTTATTGCTTACGAATCTTCAGCATATACCGACAGCTATTTGGCTAAAAATAATCTATGTCATCGTCGGCGTGACGTTTATGACTTATCTGCTCACCATGTTCGGTTTGAAATACTTGAGCGCATCTTTGTCGAGCACCTACATTTATTTCCAGCCAGTTCAAGTGCTGCTATTTGCCTACCTTTTTACGGCCATGGGGATTGCCGAGGATTATACGGCGACCATCACCTGGACAAAGATTATTTACATGTTGATTATCTTCGCTGGAGTATATATTGCCTCACGGAAAACACTCAATTTTCGTGGGAAAGCATAAGGACTAATGAAAATTATCTTATTTTGCGTCACTATTTAAGCACTGAACTATGAAAAATGCACTTCTTTTCGTTTCCTTTTTGGCTGGATTTTCCGCTTTTGGTCAAACCTGGAGCAATGATGTCGCTCAGGTATTTTTTAATAAATGCACGAAATGTCACCACACCGGAGGGATTGCACCTACTTCGTATATGTCCTACAACGAGGTGAGTCCAATGTCGGCAGCGATTTACGATGCTGTGAATCAGGGACACATGCCCCCATGGCCTCCGGATAACAACTACCAACAATATGTGCACGACCGTTCGTTGACCGCAGTGGAGAAAACACTGATTTTGGATTGGATCTTAGCAGGATTTCCTGAAGGAATTGCTGCAAACACGCCTCCAGCGCCGGTTTATACGTCAAGCACGATTTTGGGTAATGGCGATTTGACAGTTCAGATCCCAACATACATGAGTAAGGCCACTTCCACGAATGACGATTATGTGTGTTTTTCAGTGCCTTCGGGCCTGACACAAAACCGAGTGATTAGAGCCATTGAAATTGTCCCTGGGAACCGTCAGATTGTGCACCACGCCTTAATTTATGTCGATCCTGCAGGATTAGAAGTGACAGATAGTATTGGGGGCAATTGCGCAAGTCCGTCTAATTCCACAACGAAATTAATTACGGGTTACACACCAGGTGCAACACCAATGGTCTTGCCATCTTCGGCTCCAATGAAACTTGGAATTGACATGGCAGCTGGATCAAACGTCTATTTTGGAATGCATTATCCATCAGGAACCTATGGACAATACGACAGCACAAAAGTCATTTTCCATTTTTATCCATTAGGAACAACTGGCGTGCGTCAAGTCACAGCAGATCCAATCATTGAAAATTGGAATTTCACCTTACCGAACAACCAAACAACTACGGTGAATGCGCAATATGCTTTGCCAGCGGCTTATCCTACCATTTCTGTATTGTCAGCCTTCCCGCACATGCACTTGTTAGGAAAAACAATTAAATCTTTTGGTGTTACTCCTGCAGGGGATACTCTGAAGTATGTCAACATACCTAACTGGGATTTCCACTGGCAAGATTTCTACTTCTTCAAACACATTCAAAAGACACCTCCTGGGACCATCATCAAAGGAACAGGGAAATATGTCAACAATACAGGAGCTACTGTCACAGCGGGATTGAATACGACCGATGAAATGTTCATCGTATACTTTCACTACATGGTCTACCAGGCTGGAGATGAGAACTATGACATGGAAGCCTTGATGAGTGCTTCGATCGATGAATTGCTTCCAGCGCAACAGGGTCCGTTGATGACCTTCCCGAATCCGTTCAGCACATCCACGCAAATCGTTTATGCGAATTCAAAAGTAGGAGATGTGGTATCAGTTTCGATCTACGATTACCAAGGGAAGTTAATCCGCCAGTTGAAAAATACAGAAACACTAGCAACAAGTGGCTTGACCATTGAGTGGGACGGAACAACAGAATCTGGTGCGGATGCGCGCAAGGGAATCTACTTTGTTTCAATGACAGTAAACGGTCAACCATTTACCGCTCAGATCATCAGAAACTAATCGCTATTTGCTGACCTTAAGTGCTTTTTGAACTTCGTTGTCGTAGGCATTGACGATTTGAAAGTAACCGTGTTCAGTCCAAAGTTGGCGTGCAATTTCTGCCTTTAGTGTTTCGGCGATCAGTGTTTTACATCCAAGAAGCCCTTGTGTGTTTTGCTTTATTTTCATTTCCTTTTCAGCATAACGAACAAAGGAAGAGATTAACGCGTCGCTTACTTTAAAAGATCGTGCATAGACCTCAACGGATGACCATTTGTTGCGTTTATCTTGGACATACTCGAAGGTGAATGCCGTAAATGCTTGCGAGAATCTCAGTTCGGTAAAGTACCAGTTGAATCCAGTTGAATCGAAAGGTACAAACACATCTGGCATGATTCCACCACCGCCATAAACGATTTTCCCTTTCGGTGTTCTGAATTTTAGAGAGTCAACAAATAAGCTGCTGTCTGGCGCATAAAGTTCACCATTGTCATAGCGATCCACTTGTGCTTCAATGTACTTGTCATACCCTTCATCGTAAGGACGCTGAATGCATCTTCCCGTCGGCGTATAGTAACGGGCAATGGTCAAACGAAGATCGGAGCCATCACGCAGTTTAATGTCCTCCTGAACGAGTCCTTTTCCAAATGATCGTCTCCCTACAATGGTACCGCGGTCATTGTCTTGAATGGCGCCTGCAAGAATTTCACTTGCTGATGCAGAGTTGGCATTGATTAAAATCGTAACTCCTGTGCTTTCTAAAATTCCACCAGATGTAGCACGGTATGTTTTCTTCCCTAGCTCCTTTCCTTTGGTGATCAGCATGGGTACATTTTTTTTCAAAAACTCATCGGCAATATCTGTCGCAGCGGTAAGTACACCACCGCCATTATTTCGTAGATCAAGGATGAGGTGTTTCATTCCTTTTTCCTTGAGGTACAAAGCGGATTCGTGAAATTCAATGGCTGTAGTAACGGAGAACTGATCGATTTTAATGAAGCCAGTTGTCGAATTGATCATATACGCAGCTACCACAGATTCGATTGGAATGGTTCCACGGACAATGTTCTTCTCGATGTATTTTTTTCCACGCTTGACCTTCACTTTAACGGTAGTGCCTTCAGCGCCCTTCAACATTTTCATTACCTTTTCATTGGTAATTTTCTTTCCAACAGCTGATTTTCCATCTATCGAAACGATCTTGTCTCCTGCTTTAAATCCAGCGGATTGAGATGGTGAGCCTGAAATAATATTTGTGATGCAAATGGTATCTCGGATGATAAAGAACCGAATACCAACACCACCGAATTTCCCTTCAATAGACTCGTTAATGGCCTTCAGTTCCTTTGCTGGGATATAATTGCTATGCGGATCTAGCTTGTGGAGCATGTCAGAAATTGTCTTTTCAAACAGGTCTTCACCATCAAGTGAATCGACATATTTGCGGTCGAGTACTTCAATGATGTCTTGAATTTTCTGGTATTTATCCTTGCCTTTTCCGGTCCCGTATCCGTCCAGCTTGGATGGCGTCAACAGGTTCCCGATAATCATCCCGCCCGCTAAGGTTGCGGCGAGAATCAGGGGTAAAACAATGGCAGATCGTGAATTATTCCACATGGTCAGTATGTTGGATATGAATGGTTTCTACTCCAGCACTCTGCAAAAAGTCAATGCCTTCGGTGTCTTTGTATTTATCGAGGAAGACCACGCGACGAATGCCCGCTTGAAGAATCAATTTTGAGCAGTCGCGGCAAGGCGAGAGGGTAAGGTAGAGTGTTGCGCCTTTGCAGTTGTTTGTGGATTTGGCCACTTTTAAAATGGCGTTTGCCTCCGCGTGAAGGACATACCATTGTGTGTTGCCGTCTGTGTCCTCACAACAGTTGTCAAATCCTGCTGGTGTTCCATTGTAACCGTCTGAAATAATCATTTCATCTTTGACGATTATGGCCCCAACTTTTTTACGTCCGCAGTGAGAAAGTCCGGCCCAAGATACAGCCATTTTGAGATAAGCACTGTCGTAACGCAGTTGTTTTGAAGTTGATTTTTCCATGATTTTTAAGGTCAACAAAGGTACGAAATATTGTTCCGATGTTGCGCGTGAATTGTTTAGGCCTGTTCGTTGGTGAATTTATAGCCGACGGAACGAATGGAATGGAAGTAAACTGGATTTTTAGGGTCCTTTTCGAAGAGTTTTCGGAAGGATAAAATATAGTTGTCGATGGTGCGTGTGGTTGGGAATTGATCTTTGCCCCACAGGCGATCGAGAATTTCATCGCGAGAAACTACTCTGCCTTCGAACTCGTTGAATAGGCGGAGCAGTTCAATTTCTTTTTTAGACAATTCTGTCACTATTCCGCTTGAAATGTCCGTGACGTGAAATGCTGTAAAGTCAATTTCTTTATCCCCAACCATCAGTTTTTCAGGACTCGTTGGCGAAACACCTTTGTGAATCAATATACCTACTTTAAGTAACAATTCCTCTAAATCGAAAGGTTTCGGCAGGTAGTCATTGGCGCCTAATTTTAGTCCAGCAATGCGGTCTGCAGTGCTCCCTTTGGCGGATAAAAACAAAACGGGAACGTCTGATTTTTTGCGAATTTCACGGCACAAATCCAATCCACTCACTTCTGGAAGCATCACATCTAAGATGACCAATTCACTCTCCGCAATTCTATCAATCGCGCGAAGTGCCAATCCGCCCGATGAAAAACGCAATGTACTGTATCCCTCCAGCTCAAGATTTAGCCCAATAAGCTCCATTAAACTGGTCTCGTCTTCAACGATGGTAATCAGATGCATGAGTAAGTTTTTGATAAAAATACACAAATGCACAATTCGCGAAAATACTGGGACTTCTTAATTATTCAAAAAAACGTAAAACACCTTCAAAAAGCACTTGTTTTTCACTTAAATCTCGGATAAAATAAAGTATTTTTGCACTTTCATTTTTCATTCATGAACGCATTAAAATCAATCAGCTCAGCACTGATTTCCGTCTACGATAAAACAGGCCTCGATCCTATCGTTAAAGTATTGCATGACAATGGTGTTGTGATATATTCAACGGGGGGAACTCAAACATTTATTGAAGACTTAGGTATTCCAGTAATTCGTGTAGAGGATTTGACCTTGTATCCATCCATTTTGGGGGGTCGAGTAAAAACGCTTCACCCAAAGATTTTTGGAGGGATTTTAAATCGCCGCGGACATGCAGAGGATCGTGCTCAAATTGCAGAATATGGCATTCCTGATTTGGATTTGGTGATTGTTGACTTATACCCATTTGAAGCGACAGTAGCTTCAGGCGCACCCCATGAGGAGATCATTGAAAAAATTGACATCGGGGGAATTTCCCTCATTCGCGCTGCGGCGAAAAACTACACCGATGTCGTGATCATTCCATCACAAGCGCAGTACGCGGAGTTCTTGTCCATCATCAGTGATCAGAAGTGTCAAACAACAGAATATCAACGTAAATCATTTGCACGCGATGCATTCAATGTGTCATCGCATTACGACACGCACATTTTCAAGTATTTTAACAGAGGAGAAAAAGATGTTTTCAAAGAGAGCATCTTGAATTCTGAAGTTCTTCGCTATGGTGAAAACCCTCATCAAAAAGGAATTTTTCATGGCAATATGAATGAGATCTTTGATAAACTGCATGGCAAGGAATTGTCCTACAATAATTTATTGGATGTGGATGCGGCCGTGAATCTCATGACAGAATTTCGCTTGGATGATCCTACGTTTGCAATTCTAAAACACAACAATGCCTGCGGTGTGGCCACGCGCAAAACCGTTCGTCAAGCATACCTTGATGCTTTAGCTGGAGATCCAGTAAGTGCATTTGGAGGAATTTTAATCACCAATTCAGCGATTGATTTGGCCACTGCTGAGGAAATCAACGAGTTGTTCTGTGAAGTGGTTATTGCACCTGGTTATGCGGAGGATGCCTTGCAACTGTTGAAAAGCAAGAAAAATAGAATTATCCTGGTGCATAAAGACATTGATTTGCCGATGCGTCAATTCAGAACGATTTTGAATGGCGTATTGGAACAAGAAAAAGACATGAAAACAGAAGGACTTTCTGATCTTGTCCCAGCAACACTTCAAAAACCAACAAGCGCTGAAGAAGAGGATTTGTTGTTTGCGAATAAAGTCGTAAAGCACACCAAGTCGAATACCATTGTTTTAGTAAAAAACGGACAATTGCTAGCAAGCGGTACTGGACAAACTTCCCGCGTTGATGCTTTGCGGCAAGCCATACATAAAGCGGCCTCTTTTCAATTTGATTTGCAAGGTGCGGTGATGGCTTCTGATGCCTTTTTTCCATTTCCAGATTGTGTTGAAATAGCACATAACGCGGGAATTACGGCCGTTGTTCAACCCGGAGGATCAGTGAAAGATGGTCAGTCTGTAGACTATTGCAATGAAAATGGAGTGGCCATGGTTTTCACTGGTGTACGTCATTTCAAACATTAAATTGTTTTTTTGTCGAACATTGAAACAAAAAGCCGAAATTTACGAATAAGGGGTCTGACTTAAACATTAAGGCTCATAGCGAATTAGAAAAAATGGGACTATTTAGTTTTTTAACACAAGAAATTGCAATCGACTTAGGGACAGCGAACACACTGATTATTCTCAACGACAAAGTTGTTGTAGATGAACCATCGATTGTGGCTAGAGACATTCAAACAGGGAAAATTGTTGCCATTGGAAAAAAGGCACAACAGATGCATGGAAAAACGCACAAATTGATTGAAACGGTGCGGCCTTTGAAAGATGGTGTGATTGCAGATTTCCAAAGTGCAGAACAAATGATTCGGGGGATGATTAAAATGATCAATCCGGGACGAAGCTTGTTCAATCCTTCCTTGCGAATGGTGATCTGTATTCCTTCTGGGATTACTGAGGTGGAGAAGCGTGCAGTGCGCGATTCAGCTGAACACGCTGGAGCGAAAGAGGTGTATCTTATTCACGAGCCAATGGCGGCTGCAATCGGAATTGGAATTGATGTTGAGGAACCAATGGGGAACATGATTATCGACATCGGTGGGGGTACATCGGAGATTGCGGTAATTGCCCTAGGAGGCATTGTTTGTGATAAGTCTATTCGCATCGCAGGGGATGATTTCACAAGCGACATCGAAGAATATATGCGACGTCAGCACAACATTTTGGTGGGAGAACGTACGGCTGAACAAATTAAAATTGAAGTTGGTGCGGCATTGCCAGAGCTGGACAATCCACCAGAGGATTTTGCGGTACGTGGCCGTGACCTTATGACAGGAATTCCGAAGGAAATCATAATCACCTATACAGAGGTCGCTCATGCCTTGGATAAAACGATTTCGAAAATTGAGGAAGCGATCTTGAGTGCCTTGGAGTTGACACCACCAGAACTTTCAGCAGATATTTATAAAACAGGAATTTACCTTGCCGGAGGAGGTTCAATGCTTCGTGGTTTGGACAAGCGAATCTCGGCGAAAACGAAGCTTCCAGTGCATATCGCGGAGGACCCACTTAGAGCAGTTGCACGTGGTACAAGCATCGCATTGAAAAATATTGATAAATTCCAATTCCTTATCAGAGATTAGCAGAAAGTAGTGGTAAAAAAGACCACTACTTTTTTTATCTTTGCTTATGCGCAATTTGTTTGCCTTCTTTAGGCGCTTCAGAGTGTTTCTTGTTTTTATTCTCATGCAAATTTTTGCACTTACAAGCTATTTTTCATTTTTACAATATCCACGCGCACAATACCTTACCACAGCATCTGCCGTAGCGGGAAAAACCTTAGCTATGCGCAATGAACTCACCAAGCATTTTAACCTTGGGAAATCGAATTCAGCACTCCAACGGGAAAATAAACTGCTGCGCGAGCAGTTGCCACAAAGCTTTCAACGATTGCAGTATGGCTTGGTCAAAATCAATGACACCCTTTTCAAACAACAGTACACGTACATTCCTGCAACGGTAATCAATTCTACGGTAACCAAGCGCAACAATTATTTTACCTTGAACATTGGAAAATCACAAGGAATCGAGCGTGGGATGGGCGTGTTTTCGGACAAGGGCATTGTTGGGATCATTCATAACGTGAGCGATTATTTTGCGGTGGTAAAAAGTGTGTTGACGGAAGAGATCAATATTGACGTCATGATTGAGCCGATTGGCTTGTTTGGTTTATTGAAGTGGAATGGAGAAGACCAACGGAAAGGGTCGATTTCTGGGATTAGCAACGATATGCACATTAAAAAGTGGTCAAAGGTTGTGACTCGCGGTGGATCAGGAATTTTTCCTCGCGGCATTATGGTTGGAAAGATTGAAAAGTTGAAGCCAGTTGAAGGAAAACCATTGTGGGATGTTGTCGTACGGTTTTCAGAAAATTATGCCAGTTTGCAGCGCGTTTATGTGATTAAGAATTTAATGCAAGAAGAGCAGGAGGAACTCGAAAGCAATATTCCACCAGACGACGAAGAATGAATATAGCAGTAAAATATGGTGTTCGTTTCCTGCTGCTTGTAGCCTTGCAGGCCTTGGTGCTGAACCAATTGGAATTGGGTTTTGGCATCCAGTTTATGGTTTATCCCTTGCTGATCGTGCTTTTGCCCTTCGAAATAGGAACAATCTCCCTCATGGTCATTGCCTTTTTAATGGGCATTCTTATTGATGCGTTTTCAAACACCTATGGCTTACATGCATCTTCGGCGGTCGTCATTGCCTATTTCCGCCCCTTGATATTCAATACTTTCGCCCCTCGTGATGGCTACGATCCCCTCAAAGAAGGCAATAGTTATGACATGGGCTTCAAGTGGTTTTTATACACGTTTGGACTCCTCTTGTTGATCCATCATTTTTGGTTTTTCCTCTTAGAAATTTTCCGTTTTGATGAAGTACTCTTCGTTCTCCAGAAAACACTTTTCAGTCTTCCTTTATCCTTTCTTCTTTGCCTGCTTATCCAAGCAATGATTGTTTCTAAACCCAAGGAGCGATGAATCTGGATGCACGAAGATATGTCATTCTTGCCTTTATTTTAATGGTTGGCATCATCTACACTTCACGCCTTTTTTATATGCAGGTAGTGGATGACCAATGGGTACTACGCGCGCAAGAGATCGCAGAAAAACGTTGGGAAATTAGCCCTCCACGCGGCGTGCTCTTCGACAGAACGGGTAAAAAGATTGTTTCGAACCGAACCTATTACAACCTAATGATGGTTGAGGCAGACATTGTGGATTTAGATACGGCTAAGTTTGCCAAGTTAATCGGTTGGACACGCGAAGAGGTGCGCAATCGTTTTAAGGAAATTGTGCGTGGCGAGGGAACGTACTACAATAAAAATACCCACAAACGCACGCCGAACTATCAAAAAATTCGGGCCTATCCATTTATGAAGGAGCTTACTTTGGAGGAGGTTGCGCGCATCGCACCTCATTTGGACAACTTCAAAGGATTTCATGAAGAAATAACGAGCATGCGCAGCTATCCGTATGCCAATGGAGCGAACATTGTCGGATATCTTTCAGAAGTTTCCCAAGAAGAAATTGATGAAGACCGCTTTTATAAGCCGGGCAACAATATCGGTAAAGCGGGTTTAGAGCGTTTTTATGAAAAGGAGTTAAGAGGGCGAAAAGGCATTCGCTACATTGTTACTTCAGCCATGAACAATGCCATCGAATCGTATGCAGACGGAAAATACGACACCTCTGCCTTGCAGGGCCCTCCATTGAAACTAGGGGTTGATATCCTTCTTCAAGCCTATGGCGAGAAATTACTGAAGGGCAAGCGTGGCTGTATCGTCGCCATAGAGCCGTTAACGGGGGAAATCTTAGCACTTGTATCTTCGCCCTCTTACGACCCTAACCTTATGATTGGGAAACGGAACATTTCGATGTACTATCCGAAACTCTTGATGGACCCCAGCACTCCGCTTTTGCCTCGTCCTTTGGCATCGGAATATCCGCCGGGATCGACATTTAAACTCTTAAATTCCTTGATTGCGCTGCAGGAAGGCGTCATTACTCCAGAGTTTGGTGCGCCGTGTAACAAATCTGTCGTGGGCTGCCACAATCACGCAAGTGCAGGAAATCTCGCAGATGCCATAAAACACTCGTGCAACCCCTACTACTACGCAGTGATGCGACGAATTGTCCAACAAAATAGAAAGAAAAGTGTTTTTGCTGATGCGGAGGTGGGGCTAAATCGCTGGGTAGATTATATGAAAAGCTTCGGCTTGGGACGAAAATTGGAAACGGATATCACTGGATTACGTCCGGGACTAATCCCAGATGTTGCCTTTTATGACAAGTGGTACGGCCACCATAGATGGGCATTTTCAACAATTCGTTCCATCTCCATCGGCCAAGGTGAGGTAATGATTACACCTCTACAGATGGCCAATATAGCTGCAATTATAGCAAACAAAGGGTGGTATTATACCCCACACTTTGTGAAGTCGATTGGGTCAAAAGGGCCTCTTCCTGAATACCTCAAAAAACATTACGCAAAAATTGACACCAAGCATTATGATGTTATCATCGAAGGAATGCGGCGCGTGGTCTATGAGCCAGGCGGAACTGGACGTCGGGCATTGCTGAAGGACATCGTCATTTGTGGGAAAACGGGAACGGTTCAAAATCCACACGGAGAGGACCACTCCACGTTTCTTGCTTTTGCACCGATGGACAAACCGAAGATTGCAATTGCCGTGTTTATCGAGAATGCAAAAGGAGGTGGAGGTCTTTGGGCTGCCCCAACAGCAAGCTTGATGATCGAAAAGTATTTGCAGCGAAAGATTACGGAGAAGGAACGCGAGAAAACAATTATTGACGCCGTATTCAGCTATATGCGATGAGAAAGGGAGATTCACTTGTTGCACATATGGATTGGCCACTTTTTGTGAGCTATATCGTCATGCTCATCATTGGCATGGCAACAGTCTATTCGGTGGCTTACAACGAAGAGCACCCCAACATCTATGAATATTCTGAAAAATATGGCAAGCAGTTGGTTTGGTTGGGAATCTCTTTATTTCTTGGATTAATTGTCTTCTTGATAGACTCTGACATCTATCGAAAATTCTCTGTGCCCATCTACGTATTTACCCTTTTTTTATTGGTGATTGTATTGTTTACGCCTAAAATCAATGGCGCACGCGCTTGGTTAGGAATTGGGACTATGGGGGTTCAACCGGCAGAATTTGCCAAGATTGGTACTGCATTGCTCTTGGCGAGGTTCATCAGTACAGTCAATGTCAAGCAGCAAAATATTCAAACGGTGCTCATTGCCAATGCCATCATCTTGATGCCGATGGTCTTGATTCTCCTTCAGCCAGACGCTGGAACATTTGTGGTATTTACTTCATTCCTTTTTGTGATGTACCGCGAAGGAATTACCTACGACCCACTCATACTTAAATTGATCAACCGCATTCCGGGCATTCGGTTTAAGGAGACATGGGTTGGTGGTCACTTCATTCCCATTCTTTTTGTGGTCATCATTTTGAGTGTGATTACACTGCTCATGAGCAATGAGGTGCTCGAATTTGGCTTCTTGCCCAATGTCAAGGTTCCAGGGTTTTATAGTGTGGTTGCCACCTTGTTTCTCATTTCACTGATTTTCTTAATTTTTCTTCGTGTGGTCTCTGCTCGACGAGATCGTGGGCGTGCGACATTGGTGGTGATATTAGGCTTTAGCATGGCGGCAGGGCTTTCTTCTGTGGTGAATTATGGGTTTCAAGGCTTACGTGCACACCAGAAAGACCGCATCGAACTATTTCTTGGAATGAAGGAAGATCCCAATGGAAAGGATTACAACCGTAACCGCGCCATGGCGGCCGTCGGGTCAGGCGGATTTTTAGGGAAGGGATACCGCGAAGCTTCTGTTTCAAGTGTGCGAAGCAATCACGTTCCAGAAAGTGAAACGGACTTTATTTTTTGTCCATTTGCAGAAGAATGGGGGTTTGCAGGCACCTTTATTTTGGTAGCGCTTTATATGTTTATGTTGGTTCGAATCATCATCATTGCAGAGCGCCAAAGGGCCGTTTTCAACCGAGTATATGCGTATACGGTGGCCATGATTTTATTTTATCACTTCGCCATCAACATCGGAATGAACATTGGATTTGCACCGGTCATTGGTATTCCGCTCCCATTTTTCTCGTACGGAGGTTCATCCATGATGTCCTTCTCCGTGATGATGTTTATCTTACTGAAATTGGACAGCCAACGAAGAGATGTACTTCAATAAAGGAGATGAATATGAAAGCAAAGAATTCTTTAATTTTACATAAACGAATAACGCATGGCGACTAAAGCACAGCCAACAAATTTACTTCCCGACAGCGACAAGAAAAAACTGACCTATTGGTTTTGGGGATTTGCGCTGTTCCCATTTGTTTTTGTGGCATTACTGTTACTTTTTCAATCAGAGGATTCGCTTCCACCTGTTGAAATGCTCGACAACCCCCCCGAACTTCAAGCATCTGTTGTGTATGCCTATGACAAAGAAACGGAATTGGGAAAATATTTTTTGGTGAACCGCACAAGTGTGAAATACCGTGAAATTTCACCCTTTATTACGGATGCTTTAATTTCAACTGAAGACGAGCGGTTCAAAGACCATGCGGGAGTTGACTTTCGTGCTGTAGGGCGTGCTATTTTTAGCTTTGGAGGTGCCGGAGGTGCATCAACAATTTCGCAGCAGTTGGCCAAATTGCTCTATACCTTGCAACAGCGTGAGCGCGAAGAGTTGGCGCGCGCAAGAGGTGAACGTTTGTCCATTTCTTCCACAAAAGTGGGTAGGATTTTTGGCCGAATCAACGAAAAAGCACGAGAGAATATCATCGCAACGCGACTTGAAAAGCGTTATACCAAAGAGGAAATCATTACCATGTACCTCAACCAGTTCGACTTTTTATACAATGCCGTTGGAATTGAAAATGCAGCAAAAGTGTATTTCAATAAAAAACCAAAAAATTTAGCCAAAGAGGAAGCTGCCATGCTCGTAGGCATGTGTAAAAACCCAGCGCTCTACAATCCATACTCATTTAAAATCCGCAATTACCGAAGAATTATTGCCACAGAAAAGGAAATATCTGTGTCGGCAGTTTCTGCTGAAGAAATTAATGCACGGAGAGCTGCGGATTCAACGCGTGCTGTAAACCGTCGAAATCAAGTATTGTTTCAATGGTTGAAAAATAGCAAAGCTGAAAACGAGGCCTTGCGTGCAACAATCACCCAAGAAGAATACGATCTTTTGAAGGTAAAACCACTTGTTGTAAATTACCAGTCGGTGGATCACAAACAAGGGAAAGCGCCTTATTTTAGGGAATACCTCCGCAAAGAATTGACGGACTTGTTGCTTCAGAAAAACGAAGACGGCTCTTGGAAATATGCACGAGTGGATGGGACTCCTTATGACATCTACCGAGATGGCTTGAAAATATATACGACCATTGATGCAAATCTACAAGACCATGCAGAGAAAGCCGTGGAGCGCCATCTGAGCGAAAACTTGCAAAAGCCCTTCGATCAAAACAATAGAGCAACGCGTAACTTCCCGTTCTCAAATGACCTTTCTGAAGATCAAGTGAAGTCCATCATGCGCACTGCTCGCCTCAATTCGCCTCGTTACGATTACATGTCTCAAGCGGGCTATTCTGAACAAGAAATCGTGAATGCGTTCAACACGCCAACACAAATGAGGGTGTTTGCGTGGAGTGGAGAAAAAGACACCTTACTCACACCGAACGATTCTATCCGTTATTACAAGTCATTCATGCACGCTGGACTCATCTCCATAGAGCCTCAAACAGGATTTATCAAAGCATGGGTAGGTGGCGCGAACATTACTCACTTTGCCTACGACCACGTGAAATTGAGTCGCCGTCAGGTTGGATCAACGATTAAGCCATTTGTGTACGGAACAGCGATGGCAATGGGCGTCGTAAAGCCTTGTACGCAATTTGCCAATACGGCCTATTGTGTTGATTTGCAAGATGCCGATGGCAATGTAAACGATAGATGGTGTCCGAAGAATGCAGGTGGTTCTGAAGCGGGCGTCGTCACTGCCTCAACAGGGTTGGCGCAATCCATGAACAACATTACCGTTGCTGTCATGTCAAAAATGGGGGGCTATGCCGGTCCAAAGAACATCTCAAAATTGCTGAAGTTGATGGATATCAATCTGCCGCTAGAACAGGAAGTTCCTGCCATGTGCCTAGGTATTATGGACCTTTCCTTATTTGAATTGGTGGGTGCGCAATGCATCTTTGCGAACAAAGGAATATTTAACCGCCCAACGTCAATCTTACGCATTGAGGACCGCAATGGGAATGTCATTTTTGACAATGAAGCCAACTTCTATACGAAGCAGGTGATGAATGAAAATGTTGCCTTTGAGGTACTTCAAATGCTGAAGAAAGTGATTACGCAAGGCACAGGTGGAAGTTTGCGTGGAGGTCAGTCATGGGGAAATATCCTCTACCCCACAGCAGGTAAAACAGGAACGACCCAAAGCAATTCCGACGGATGGTTTATTGGATTAACACCAAAACTTGTGACAGGTGTTTGGGTAGGTGCCGAAGACCGTGGTGTGCGTTTCAGGTCTATGCAGTGGGGACAGGGTGCACGATTGGCACTTCCAATCTACGGCTATTACATGCAGAAGGTTTATAAGGATCCGAAAATTGGCTTGCCAACAACAGATTTTGAACAGCCCGCATCTTACGACCCAAAACTTTTCTCCTGTGACGGCGATGCACAATTGGATGTTCCAACAGTTCCTGAATTAGGCTTATAATGAATAAAGTAGTAAATAATGTTGAAGAAGCCCTCGTCGGCATAGAAGACGGGATGACACTCATGTTGGGTGGCTTTGGCTTGTGTGGAATTCCTGAAAATTCTATCGCACAATTGGTGAAGTTGGGCGTGAAAGACCTCACGTGTATTTCTAACAATGCGGGGGTCGATGATTTCGGCCTTGGACTCTTGTTGCATGGCCATCAAATCAAAAAAATGATCAGTTCGTATGTCGGTGAAAATGCGGAATTCGAACGTCAGATGCTTTCCGGTGAATTGATCGTTGACCTCATTCCTCAGGGAAGTTTGGCCGAACGCTGTAGAGCTGGAGGAGCTGGAATTCCAGCATTCTTTACTCCGGCAGGATATGGAACGGAAGTAGCTGAAGGCAAGGAGGTGCGCGAGTTTAACGGCAAGCCACATATTTTGGAAATGGCCTTGTCGGCAGATTTTGCCATCGTGAAAGCGTGGAAGGGTGATACGGAGGGAAACCTTATTTTCAAAGCAACAGCGCGCAATTTCAACCCTATGATGGCGATGGCAGGAAAAATTACCATTGCCGAAGTGGAAGAATTGGTCCCTGCTGGTGAACTCGATCCAAATGATATTCACACCCCTGGAATCTTCGTTCAACGGATCTTCAAAGGAGAAAAATTTGAAAAACGCATTGAGCAACGAACAGTTAGAATTAAGAATTAAGAATTTGGTGGCTGAGGTACGCAAGCAGACTCGAAGCCACGAATTACGAATTACGAGTTTGCTCAATTAGTAACTAGTAATTTGTCATTAATCATTTCAAAAAAAGATGGCATTAGATAAAACAGGAATTGCAAAACGCATTGCTCAAGAGTTGAGGGATGGATGGTATGTGAACTTAGGAATCGGCATTCCAACCTTGGTGGCGAACTACATTCCCGAAGGCATTGAAGTGGAATTTCAATCTGAGAATGGCGTTTTGGGCATGGGCCCTTTTCCTTTCGATGGGGAAGAAGATGCGGATTTGATCAACGCAGGAAAACAAACCATTACGGTACTCAAGGGTGCTGCATTTTTTGATTCTGCGATGTCGTTTTCCATGATTCGCGGTCAACACGTGCAACTTACAGTGCTAGGCGCGATGGAAGTGTCGCAAAACGGTGACATTGCCAACTGGAAGATCCCAGGAAAAATGGTGAAGGGCATGGGCGGTGCCATGGACTTGGTGGCCTCAGCAGAAAACATTATCGTGGCCATGATGCACAGCAATCGCGAAGGTGAATCTAAAATCCTTAAGAAATGTACACTGCCTTTAACGGGCGTTGGCTGTGTAAAAAAGGTCGTAACGGAGCTGGCAGTGCTTGAAATCCGTGACAACAAATTCTATTTGATTGAGCGCGCTCCAGGTGTGAGTGTTGAAGAAATTATTTCCAAAACGGAAGGCGACTTGGTGGTGCCAGATTTCGTCCCTGAAATGGTGCTTTGATTTACCTATAAAAGTGCATCTCTTCAATATACTGATGGACGGGCTCTGTCAGTAGGTAACGAATATCTTTTCTTTCTTTTATCGCCTTGCGAATAAAACTAGCCGATATGCGCATCACTGGTGCATCACTGCAAATGTGAACATTTGGATGACCGGCAAAAGGATTTTCGGTCAGTGCGCCATTCGCACGAATTTCAAGGTCTTCCTGAATGGTGAACACCCGAGGATATACATAGATTTCGTGATTTTTCAAGATCACTTCGTGGTTAAACCACTTGTGGAAATTCCGTAGATTGTCTTCCCCCATGATGAGTGAAAAGGTGTGTTTGGGGTGCTTTTCTTTGAGATAAGCGAGCGTGGTTACCGTATAACTTGGAATGGGCAACTTGAATTCAACATCGCTCGCACGAAGCTTAGGGTTTTCTTCAATCGCTGCTTTCACCAATGATAAACGATGGAAATCTGATAGTAACCCAGCCTTTTCTTTTAAGGGATTTTGAGGTGAAACAACCAACCATACTTGATCCATTCCTTGAAAATTTGCCATGTAATTGGCGATAATCAAGTGTCCCACATGGATGGGATTGAATGTACCGAAGTAGAGACCGATGTTCATGATTGAATAAATTCAGAGACAAGTTGCTTGGCTTCGGTGCAGGCAAGTTCAAGCTTATCATTAATGATGACTACATCAAACTCTTTGGCGCTGTCGAGTTCTTTTTTGGCTTTAGCCATGCGTATGTTTATTTTCTCTTCAGTTTCTGTGCTGCGGTGACGAAGGCGTTTTTCGAGTTCTTCGTAGCTTGGTGGCTGCACAAAAACGGCCAAAGCCCTTTCTCCAAAAATTCGTTTAATGTTTAGGCCTCCTACCACATCTACGTCGAAGATCACGGTTTTTCCTTCATTCCAAATACGTTCTACTTCAGAACGAAGGGTTCCGTAATAATTGTCGGTATAAACTTCTTCCCACTCCACGAATGCATCTTCATGAATCAATCGTCGGAACCCTTCTAAGCCAAGAAAATAGTAGTCTTTTCCATCGGTTTCATTCGGACGAGGGGCACGGCTACAGGCCGAAACGGAGAAGGCAAGCCCGAGTTGTGCATCCAACAAATGATGAACAATGGTTGTTTTTCCAGCGCCAGATGGTGCCGAAAAGATCACACATTTCCCCGTTTTATTCTTCGCTGTTTCCATTGGTTTTTTTACAAGGTATTCAGTACCTGTTCTTTGATTTTCTCAAGGTTGTCTTTCATGTCCACGACGAGTTTTTGCATCTCCGCATGATTGCTTTTGCTGCCGAGCGTGTTGATTTCGCGCCCAATCTCCTGAGCGATGAAACCTAGTTTTTTCCCGCTTTTTGGAAGTTTCATTGTTTCGATGAAGTAATCGACGTGATTGGTCAAGCGCATTTTCTCTTCTGAAATGTCCAATTTTTCAATGTAAAAAATGAGTTCTTGCTCCAAACGATTGTCGTCGTGCTTTGTGCTTTCCAATTCATCCAAGCCTTTGCGCAGTCGTTCACGAACAGTATCAATGCGTTCACCTTCGTATTTAGGCACTTCTTTCAGCAGCGATTGTATGTCTCCAATCCGGCCGTGGAATTCACTTTCTAGTGCTACTCCTTCTTGTCTTCTAAAGGCATGCAACTGTTCGCAAGCGGATTTTACCAACTCGAACACCCACTTTTTCTCCTCTTCAGAAAACCCTTCACGTTCGTTGTTGAAGATGTCGGGCATGCGCAGAATCATGGCGAGGTAATCTTTTGATTCTTCACCAAGCATTTCGTTCATCCCTTTTAGATCCTTGTAATAGGCAGCGGCCAAATCGCGGTTGAGTGTATAATTGCGGGAATCGCCACTGCTGTCCATGTTGATGTTGATGTCGACTTTTCCGCGGTCGAGTTCGTCACCAACGATTTTTCGGATGTCGTGCTCAAGTTCGCGGTAGGCCGAACAGATGCGCACATTCATATCGAGTGATTTACTATTCAGGGAGCGTACTTCAACACTTACTTTTTTTCCTGCGAATGTTCCGGTAGATTTTCCGAAACCCGTCATTGACATGAGCATAAACTGCAATTTTCATCAAAAGTAGAAAAATTCGGGCAATGGTGGGAGTTAGGTCTGAAGCAAGGGAATAGTTACCTTTGCATATGATTTTATACAACGTTACTGTAAGTGTAGATCCTGAGGCTGCCGAAGATTGGTTGACTTGGATGCGAAGCACACATATTCCTCTGGTAATGGCCACAGGATGTTTCTTAGAAAGTCGCATTTCACGTGTTCATGGCGAAGAAGATGGCGGTGTAACTTATGCCATCACCTATTTATCGCCAAGCCAAGAACTCATGGATACCTATAGCCAAAACCACGCTCCACTTTTGCAGCGCGATCACAGCGCCCGCTATGCAGGGAAGTTTGCAGCATTTCGAACGGTATTGAGTGTCATTGAAGAGTTTAAATCATGAGTGTGCGTCCCAAAAAACACCTCGGTCAGCATTTCTTAACGGATAAAAACATCTGTCGGAAAATTGCGGAACAATTTACGGGTCACCAAGGCTGTACACGCGTGTTGGAGATTGGCCCAGGCATGGGAGCGCTCACAGAATTTCTTTTGGAAAAGGAAACGAACGAGCTATTTGTGATGGAAATCGACCATGAATCGGTGACGTATTTAAGTGGACATTTTCCTCAATTGTCAGGAAAAATCTTTGAAGCCGATTTTATCCGCATCGATCCCCGCAAGTATATGGGTGAGGAGCCCTTTGCTGTTGTTGGGAATTTTCCATACAATATTTCCTCTCAAATCTTATTTAAATGCCTGGATTATCGGAATCAGATTCCGGAGATCATGGGAATGTTTCAAAAGGAAGTTGCAGAGCGAGTGGCTGAACCACCGGGATCAAAAAAGTATGGCATTTTGAGCGTTTTGTTGCAAGCATTTTATGACATTGAATACTGCTTTACAGTAGATGAGCATGTGTTTAACCCACCACCTAAAGTGAAGTCAGGAGTGATTCGGTGCACCCGAAATGAGCGGCAAACGATGGCCTGTGATGAGCGATTTTTTATTCAGGTAGTGAAAATGAGTTTCAATCAGCGTCGAAAAACCATTCGCAATTCCATCAAACAATTGATCAGTGGTTACGACATCGACCATCACTTTTTAACTCTTCGTCCTGAGGTCTTGTCAGTAGAAAATTTCATTGAATTGACACTTCTAATTGAAGAAGCGAGAAAATCAAAGGGTGAGTAAGCTCATTTTTTCGATATTTCAGCAATTGTTTCAGGAAAAATCATTTCCTTTGTGCCATTAAAATCCTTGATGCATGAGTTCTTCAGATTTCTTTTACGGTATTGCTGACTTTCTACAATGGACATTCGGCTTTTTTGAATGGGTTGGCAATAAGTTCAACGCTTCAATGCTTTTCCTTGGTTTCTTTGGTTTGTTCTTTTGGTTGAATACACAACGTAAATTCAACAATAAGGCCGCAAACAATCCGTCTAAGTTGAAATAATCCTTAGAATTTTTTCATGTACTAGGTTGCTGGGTTACTCCGGTGACCTTTTTTATTTTTAACGCCCTAGATGAATAAAATATCGGTCATTATTACTGCGGGAGGAATTGGAAAGCGCATGGGAGGGGATCTCCCTAAGCAATTCATTCGCCTTGACGGCAAACCTATATTACTGAGAACCCTAGAGTCTTTTTACCATGTCGATCCGAATTTTGAATTGATACTCACCCTTCCACGTGATTGGCATGCCTACTGGAAAAAAATCCTACAGGATGTCAACTGCACCATTCCACACACGCTTGTTTCAGGAGGTGAGGAGCGTTTTCATTCGGTAAAAAATGCCCTAGATTGTTGTTCTGGAACCTTGATTTTGGTGCATGACGGTGTCCGTCCTTTTGTAGCTAAAGAAACGATACTAGCCTGTCTAGAGGTGCTTGCAACGAATGAAGCAGCAATCCCTGTATTGACGATGAAGGAGTCTGTTCGTGAGCGTCAAGGTTCATCATCGCGTGCTGTGGATCGATCAAAATTTCTGCTGGTGCAAACTCCACAGTGCTTTAGGTCTTCCGTTCTGCGCGATGCCTACAATTTAGAATTCCACAGTGGAATTACAGACGATGCAACACTCGTCGAATCGTTGGGGATTGACATTCAATTGATTCAGGGCAACGAGGACAACATCAAGATTACGACGCAAAAGGATTTAATCATTGCGGAAGCCATATTGGCAAGTCAGAACAAGGTATAGGATATTTTAACGATTAAAAGAGCAACCAAAGGATTATCTTTGCACTTCACGAAGCATTGAAATGAAAGTCACACAACATTTACAGGAGGCGAAAACTCCACTTTTCTCATTTGAAATTCTTCCTCCGTTAAAGGGGAAAAGTATACAATCTATTTTTGATGGGATTGATCCCTTGATGGAGTTCAATCCTCGATTTGTGAATGTGACGTATCACCGAGAAGAGTTTATCTACAAGGAACGTGAAAATGGCTTGTTGGAAAAAATAGCCATTCGCAAGCGACCAGGAACGGTTGGTATCTGCGCGGCGATCATGAACAAGTATCAAGTCGATGCCGTTCCCCATTTGATTTGTGGGGGATTTAGCAAGGAAGAAACTGAAAATGCCTTGATTGACTTGCAGTTTTTGGGCATTGATAATGTATTGGCCTTGCGGGGTGATTCCATCAAGACAGAAAGCACGTTTAGACCACACGCCGATGGTCACCGTTATGCCGTTGAGTTGATCAGCCAGATTTCGGAAATGAACCAAGGAAACTATATGATGGATGACGTTCAACTTGAACCGACTCAATTTTGCATTGGAACAGCAGGCTATCCGGAAAAGCACTTCGAAGCAATGAACATGACAACCGACCTACACTACCTGAAAGCTAAAGTCGATGCGGGTGCGGAGTACATTGTTACGCAAATGTTCTTCGACAACCAAAAGTATTTTAAATTTGTCGATGCGTGTCGTGCCATAGGTATAAACGTTCCTATCATTCCAGGGTTGAAACCGATAAAAACAATGGATCACATTACGTTCCTGCCGAAATTTTTCAAAATCGATTTTCCAGAAGCATTGTCAAAGGAATTATTGAAATGCAAGGACAACAAGCAAATTGAACAGCTAGGCATTGAGTGGGGAATTCAGCAGTCGAAAGAACTCCGTGATGCAGGCGTTCCATGTATTCATTATTATACCATGTCAAATTCATCCATGGTGCGTGCCATCGCATCTCAAATATTCTAAATTGACACATGAAGTATTCACTTATTCTTTTCGCTACCCTTTTTGTTCTTATCGCCCAAAATAAGATTCATTCCCAGACAACGCTATTGGGACTTAAAAATGTCTTAGTTATCGGGCAGTTGGATAAACCAGAAGATCGGTATTCGATGGAAATCAACGTAACAGAGATTTTTACTGATTTAGGAATAAAAGCCATTCCCTCATTAAACATGTTGAAGTTGGGAACGGACGCATCGCTGATTGCTACCGATTCAATGAAGCAGTTGATTTCCGCTAAAGGCATAGACACCTATTTGCTCGTTTCCGTGCGCGGCTACGATAAGATCTTTAAGGCCACAAGCATGAACGATGATTTCAATACAGCTTTGGGCGCTGGAAATTTATTTCCCTTGTACCGTGACGAAATCGTATCTGTAAGTTTTGAATTTAAGTTCTTCCGCAATGGGGCAATGGTGCAGTACGACATCATCAAATGTGGAAATGTCTCTAACCGCGATGCTGTGATCAAGAAGCTACGAAAGCATCTTCGAAAGATTGCTGTAAAGAAGTGGAAGTAATAGGAATTGATTAAATAAGAAAAACCACTATAAAGCGGCTTTTCTTATCTTGATTTAGTTGATTAAAAAACTTGGTAATAATTGCATGCTCCTGCAGATACAATGACATACTCATTCCACCATTCAAATCCAGTGTCGTCAACTACCTTTACATTAATTGACTTACTTTTATTTTTACCCATATCAATTAAGGCAGAAGTTAAACCATTTTGAGAACAAGATGGTGTACCTGTAAAGTAGACGTTTGCAGCGGAGGACCCAACGAGTTGTCCATCTACATAATAGTATAAATTCGTAGCTATTCCCGACCAGCTTTGTGCTGAAGCTTGATCTTGCCAAAAAATTAGAGACTCGGAGTATGTGCACGAACCATCACTTTTTTTAGCGCTAGCACTGTAATTCGTTGCATCCATATCGATACATCCCGCCTTTCTGCATGATGACACGAACAATGCCGAAACCGACAACATCAAAATAATAGCTTTTTTACCCATAAAAATAAAAATAATTGTTTTTTCCTACTCATACTGCTTTTCGGATACCGCAACGAAATTGATGTAACTATATGTTAATTAGTTTTATACATCCATTCATGATTCAAATTTAAAAAAAGAAATTATATAATATAAAATTAAAAAAAATATCATTGTTGTCCGACTAAATCCAGCTTCATGTATTATCCTATTAGTTTAACTTTGATTTACTGACCCCATCGGGGTCGAATCTTTGTAACCATAAGTCCTCCCGAAAAGCCAATGACCCCATCGGGGTCAAACAATTGAAATCTAATACATTTAACTCATACCCCCCCCTTGCTTTAAATTCACCATATAAAACCAATGATTTCGATGGTTTCAAGATGAGTAGCAAAATTTTATCGGACACGAGTGAAAAAAACATACGTTATTTTAACCCTAAAAAATTCATGTTATCATGACTTGTGTATTACAACGAATGTTTAGCCTAATGACAATACGGATTCAAAAAACAAAGCATGAAAATCCAGAAAAATAGGCATTAAGCATTTCTGTATATTTAAATTGTAAGATTACTTCCTAACTAAAAACACTTACCAAAAAGCCGTTAATTCTCCCGATTTGGTAATAATTGCAATTTCTTTGTAGGATATATTAAGCTATTCAGCGAATAAATCATGCTGTTCGTAGCTTAAAACCGATTAAATAAAAGAAATATATAAAAAAACACGTTAAAACACAAAAAAATCAATTTATTCGATTGTGCTTGACAGTTAAGGTCGTTGTAAATTTGTGTTATGAGTAAAACAGTAGCAGAAAAAATCAGAATTGCTCGCCTTGCGAATAGCTTGAGCCAGCAAAACATGGCAGATGAACTAGACCTAACGGTTGCTGCCTATTCGAATATCGAACGTGGAGTAACAGAAATTTCTGTTAAGCGTTTGGTGAGAATCTCAGAAATTCTAGGTGTAAGCGCCATTGATTTGATCAATGACCCTGCTCCGAAAATTTTTAATGAGCCATCGGGGAATGACTATTCTTCCAATGTGCTTTCGCAGCAGGTGTACCAGTTGATTAAAGAAATTCAGTCGTTGACGGACCGTGTTGACAAATTGGAGAAAGCGCGCCCAAAAAAGTAATTGCTTAACGAGACATTAGTTTCGCGACATATTTTCCAATAATATCAAATTCCAAATTAACTTCCATATCCTCCTGAAGGGTATGGAAGTTTGTGTTTTCATAGGTATAAGGAATGATGCACACCGAGAATTCATTTTCTTTAGAATCGACAACGGTGAGGCTTGTTCCGTTCACGGTGATCGATCCCTTTTCCACTGTTGGCATAGCGGAATTGTATCGAAACGTATATTTCCAACTTCCTCCTTGATCCTCCACATTAGTGCATATCCCAACGGTATCTACATGCCCCTGAACAATATGACCATCCAAGCGACCATTCATCACCATACATCGCTCTAGATTTACTTTCGTTCCAATGGTCCACGAGGAAAGATTCGTTTTTTCCAATGTTTCGCGAATGGCTGTGACCGTGTATTCATTTCCCGAAAGTTCAACAACAGTCAAGCAGCATCCGTTGTGGGCTACGCTTTGATCGATCTTTAATTCGTGGGTAAATGTGGAGACGATGGTGAAATGAATGTTCTCATGCTCACTGCGAATGGATTGCACAACGCCGATTTGTTCTATGATTCCCGTAAACATTGTATTTTTGTTCAAAGATACGCATTGCAGCAATATGATTTTATTTACGCTTTTCCGTCCGCCTTTTGGTGGCGTCTTAAAACTGATCATTCCATTATCATCCGTTTTTGTGTTGTTTTCGTGCAACCCTGTAGCCTTTGTTAAAAAACAAGGTGAAAAGCAGTTAAAGCGAAAGGATGTTCAAGCGTATACGCTGAACACCAAAGATTTCACAATGAAGTATTGGAAAGGAGGGAGCGGTCCTGTCATCCTTTTTCTCCACGGATTTGGTGGAGATGCGCAGTTTACTTATCAAAATGAATTAATCGCACTGGCAAAAAACCATACGGTAATTGCTCCTGACCTCTTGTGGTTTGGTGAGAGTAGTGCATCATTACCGACCAACTTAGAAAGCCAAGTGCTTGCAGTGGAAACCTTGCTGAATGAATTAAACGTCGATACCTTTTCGTTAATAGGGCAAAGTTATGGGGGCTTTATTGCAGTCCTCATGGCGGAGAAATCCTCAAACCGCATCGATCGTTTGTGCATAGCAAATTCTCCCGGCCCAACGTTTAATAAAACCTTGATCGATGAGGTGTGTCGTTCACACAATTTCACATCGATCGAAGAAGCATTTGTGTTTGATTCGTATGAAGGCATTCAGCCCTTGTTAAATTTGGCGTCCTACTCAGACACCAAGTTTCCGAAATGGCTAGTGAAGCGAATGTATACGTCGAGTTTTTCAGCGTACAAGATCGAACAACGCGGATTGCTCAGTTCCTTAATGCTTGAACCTGAGCGATTGGAGGCCATTGAGGCATTAAAAAAGATGAAGGTCATGGTGCTTTGGGGTGAACACGACGAACTGTTTTACCTCTCAGAAGGACAGCGTTTTGCAAACGAAATACATGCGAACTTTGTAGTGATCAAAGATGTAGGTCACGCGCCACAAATGGACGATAGAAAGGCCTTTACGAAGGTTGTCACAGAATTTTTTAATTAAAGAGAAAAAAATGAGTTTTAAATTAATGATCAGTTTAGCGTTGGCATGCATTGTATTCGGTAATGTAAACGCACAACTTGTCGATACAACCAAAGCAGGAGTATTTCGCTTAGGTGGCGGCTTGGATGCCTACTATGCCTTGAACCTGAAAGACATAAAGAGCAATAACATTCCTTATTATGTGTCCTCGGCGCGAAATAACGAGTTCAATATCAACATGGCTTACCTTGATTTTACCTTTGAAAGTGAGCGCATCAAATTTCGATTTGCCCCAGGCGTGGGAACATACATGAACGCCAATTATGCAGCTGAACAGGGCTTGTTGAAAATTCCATTGGAAGCTAAGGGTGCAGTTCGCTTGTTTAAGAAAAAGGATGTGTGGTTAGAATTGGGAGTTCTTGGCTCGCCTTATACCAATGAAAATCCATTTTCGAAAGACCAGCTGATGTATTCCCGCAGTTTGGCGCCAGAATATGTGCCGTACTATATGTGTGGTGCGCGTGTTTCTTCCCAATTGACGGAGAAGTTTAAATTGAGCGCTTTCGTCATCAATGGATGGCAACAAATTAAGGATGTGAACGATGGTAAGTCTATAGGTACTTCGGTGGAATTTAAGACTGGAAAACATTCTACGCTATTTTGGAATACCTATATTGGAAGTGAGCGATCTAGTCAAAACAACGACTTCAGAAATCGCTACTTTACAGATGTGTATTGGGTATTTCAGGGCGGTCCGAAATGGTCGTTTTCATCATGTGTATATTTTGGCGATCAGCAACGAATGCTTGCGAAGTTGGAAAATCATTTCTGGTGGCAAGCGAATGCCATGGCGCGCTATTCTTTTGGCAAGTGGGGATCACTTTCCGCGCGTGCGGAGTATTTTAACGACCCACACGCCATCCAACTTTCGCCAATTACCACTGCCAATGGATTCAAGTGCTTCGGTTATTCCTTGGGGTACTCCATTCCTGTGGAAGCCAACGCGATGATTCGCTTCGAAGTCAAGGATTTGATTTCCAGAGGTAAGGGCTTATTCTATGATAAAAACAATTCCGTGGTGAAATCTATGCCCTTGTTATTTGCCAATTTAACCGTGTGGTTTTAGGATTCAATTATTTTTTTAATAACATCGAAAGTCGAAACTTTAGTAATTTTGTGCAGATTTTTGTAAAAATGTTCAAGCGGATAAGCACATATATTCTGGGTATAGCATCGATTGTCTTTTTGCTTTGTTTGCAAGTAGACTTGTCGAAGCGTACGGAAGAGTATTCAGTGCGAAAGGAAATTCGTTCCTATGAAACCGGGATGTCATCTCGAGGTCATGTCCCATTTAGTAAGTTTGACCCAAGGAGTAGAACGCCGCAACACATTCATCGCACCAGTGGTGGAGGATCTGATATTGAAGGGCTATTTCCTCAAGATTCGGCTGTATTTTCTGCTTTTATATGTGAATGTATAGGTTCATTTCCGAGATACCACTCTGCACAAATCGCACGGAAATCTAAGATGTATATTCTGCATCGCATGATTTTGATTTAAAGCATAGGATTCTTCCTTTCCCCAACAAGCTTGGGTTCTTTATGTCAAATCATTACCAATTTCAATGAAAAATATATGTCAGAAGGGAACTTTTTCCCTTTTTCTAGTATTGTTTGTATCCGTAAGCAATGCATTAGGATTTAATAATTTACCAGCAACAGGTGACACCACAAAAACACAAGTTTTAGATACTACGAGAACCAAGGAAACCGATAAAGAGGAGGTTTTCTTCCGTGTGTACATGGACTTGAATTATGCATACGATTTTAATCATCCAGGTGACCACACCCGACCCTTTGGCTCAAATCCAAACCATGTCGATCAATTCGATATCGGTTATTCGTTTGTAGAAATTGGGTACAAAACACAAAAGTTTCGCGTAAACGCAGCATTCAATTCAGGTGGCGTAGTCGACAAAATGTATGAAAATGAACCATTTATGTTGAAGCGAATCCGTGAAATGAGTGGCGAGTTTTATTTTGATGATCGCATCTCTTTGGAAGGTGGAATTATGCCCGCCTTTTATGGTTTTGAAGGATTTATCAACAAAGAAAACTGGTTTGTTAGCCGCGCTGTTATGACCGATTTTGCTCCAGATTTTGATCTTGGTGCTCGATTGCATTTCCGCACGAAAACACCATGGAGTTTTGTCTTGCAGCTGGCCAATGGTTGGCAAACCTTGCGTGAAACGAATAAAAATAAATCTGTTGGCGTTTTGGTGCGTTATGAAGGCAAGAAAGTACTTGTCAATTGGGGTACGATGCGCACCAATGAATCAAAAATTGACTCCTTAGATTTAACGCGTTATTACAGTAATTTCTTCATGCAGTTTAATGTGGGAAAGAAGTTGAAGATTGCGCCGCTGTGGGATTTTGGCATTCAGAAAGATTCATTGAACAGCCAGAAATTTAACTTTTGGACTTCTGCTTGTCTGAATGTGCGTTATGAATGGAATAGCAAATTGGCGACAAGCGTGAGGGGCGAGATGTTTTATGATCCGCATCAAATTATTCCAGAGGTATTTACAGGAACTCCAAACGGGTTTAAGTATTTCGGCGCATCATTCGGGTTGGATTACATGTTTAGTGAGCATGCTTGGTTTCGTTTCGAAGCGCGATATGCCCATTCAAAAGACGCGGTGTATCATGCGCGAAGTGGATTGCTTTATCAGGACTTGGTGTTCATTGGATCCTTGCAATTTGACATTCAGAACAAAATGAAAATACAGCCACTTTCAGTGCACCATTAAAGAAATGTGTTTCGATAAAAAAGCCCGTGCCAGCGCATGGGCTTTTTTTTGTCCTAAAAATTCGTTGACTGATCAAAAAACTTTCACCTTGTCAATTCAATGGGTAAGTGTAAATTTTTTCTATTTCGTTAAATACTTTTTCGTTAGTGTTTCCAAAGCCTTAGCCGGGAATTGTCGTTTATAAGCGTTTGTTAGTCGAAAGTAAACGACAAAATACCGAATCGAAGGATAGGCCTTCACAACCTTTGTAGTGTCGAATTCAGAAAACCACTTCTGAAGGGGAACGCAATCAGTTGTTCAACTATTTAATTTTTCTCACATGAACAGTTTAAGAAACAAAGTGAATTTAATTGGGAGGTTAGGCGCACAGCCAGAAGTCTCCAATTTTGAATCTGGGCGCATGCTGGCGCGCTTTACATTGGCCACCAACGAAAGGTACAAAGACAAAAACGAAGTTTGGCAAGACAACACCCAATGGCACACGGTCAATGCCTGGGGGAAGTTGGCCGAACGCATTCAAAAGTCATTGGATAAAGGCTCAGAAGTCGTTATTGAAGGGAAGTTGGTCCAACAGAGTTATGAAACGAAGGAGGGCGAAAAACGCTATGCCACCATTGTGGAGGCTTCTGATTTTTTGCTAGTGACCTCGAAAGTCGCGAAAGAAGAGGGAATCGCAAAAAAATAAGTTGAATAAAAGGGCTATAAAACAGTTTGTATGAATCACGTCAATTTAATTGGGAAAGTGTCTTCAACACCAAAGATCCTCGTTATAGAAAATGGACGAAGAATTGCGCGCTTCACCATGACAACAGATGAAATCTACCTAGATGCGAACGGAAATACCAAAACAAGGATACACCGGCATAGGTTAACAGCCTGGGGGAATTGGGTCAGGGTATGCGAAGAGTTGGTTTGTGAGGGTGTCGAGCTTGCGGTTCAAGGGAGTTTGGTGACACGCTTTTACGCCAGTGGAATAACAAGACGCTTTTCTGCAGAGGTTGAGGTGAATGACTTAACCATTTTGTAGAGTGCACTAAATTGTAGCAGTTAGAAATAAGATCATCATGAGAAACCACATCACCTTAATCGGCCGAGTAGGAACTTACGCGGAGGTTACAAAATTTGAAAATGGAAGCAAAGTCGCTCGCT
>CALPWQ020000003.1 GCA_943327315.2 Chitinophaga pinensis | reverse complement strand
TTTGTAACCATAAGCTCTCCCGAAAACCAATGACCCCATCGGGGTCAAACAATCCTTTATCAAATAGATTAAGTTTCTTTATAGATCAAGTCAATTAACCCTAAAACGGATCAAGACCAAAACCTGGGGATTACACACAAACTTGCTTCAATCTAAAAAGAAAGTATCCGAATAAAGTCAATAAAAGTTAGATATTGATGCTTAGAAGAAAAATGTTACTTTGTATCTCGAGTTACAAGATAATCCACGATAATATTTAACTCGCGCTCCATACATTCATTCTGTTTATTTATGACCCCATCGGGGTCGAACAATCCTTTTTCGAAATAGATTAAGCTTTTTGATTGTTCAAGTCAATTCCAAAATTTCCCAAGGGTAAACCATTGCTTTGGTTGATTCATTTCATCAATTGCTCTCATTATACCGCGGGTTGAAACCCGGGGCTATATAAAAAATCCCATTTAATTCCTCCCCAACTTTTGGTTATGATCCCAACAATGTTTTAGAATTTTAAAATATTAATTAGTTTTAACCGACATATTACCTTGAGAATAAAATAAATATCCGAAGTATGCGATTAATTATAAATTTATGTTTCTTGTTATTTTTAACAACATTATTTCTGTCTTGTGATTCACAGTCAAAATCTTTTGTGGGAAATTCTGAAAATGTTTCTTTACTCGAATCAAAAATTGATAGTTTGACTAAAAGAATAGATTCTTTGAATGTTAGGGTAATGGAGTTAGAGGATTTCAAAACAAATCAAATTTTATCTGAAAGTTCTTGCCTATCCTCTGACAATAGATATGGTAGTGTTGAAGAGCGGAAAATAATATGTGAAAATTGTGATGGCGTAGGAACTGAACAAGAAACTTGTGAAAAATGTCATGGAAATGGAAAGTACGGAGGAAATGTGAATGCGAAATACCGCTGCAGTTACTATAAATGTCACGGTATTGGTTATTACAGCATCACGTGCAGAGTTTGTTATGGTGAAGGGAGGGTTAACGAATATGAATAGCAAAAACGTAATAACATTAAACTTTTACATTAAAGTTTACAATTAACGGAAAAACTGATGGTAAATTTTAAAATGTGTGTTTAGCTTAATTTGAATTATCTGATTGCGATTTCGGATCAATTCAACCTTTAGTTTATTTGCTGTCTGATACCAAAGTCGTTTTAATGGTGGTGAAATATTGAGATAAACATAATGAGTAATCACACTTTTTCTCGTATCTTCAATCAACGAAACCACTTAACGAAACCACTATGTTAGTCAAAACCTACGGCAGCACCGTATTCGGAATTTCTGCTACTACCATCACCATTGAAGTCAATCTTGCCAATGGCATCAATTTTCACCTCGTCGGTTTGCCCGATAACGCCGTAAAGGAAAGTCAACAGCGCATCCGTGCAGCCTTCAAAAACAATGAACTGAATTTTCCAGGAAAAGAAATTACCATCAATCTTGCACCAGCTGATATCCGCAAGGAGGGCTCCCAATTTGACTTGCCCATTGCCATTGGCGTGCTTGCGGTGAGTGCTCAAATCACTTGCGCCGAGTTGGACCGTTTTATCTTGGTGGGTGAGTTGTCGCTCGATGGGACATTAAATCCAATGAGTGGAGTGCTGCCCATTGCGCTGCAAGCCAAAAAAGAAGGGTATATGGGTGTGATCCTCCCAAAAGTGAATGCCGAGGAAGCAGCCATCGTGGAAGGGATTCAAGTATTCGGCGCAGCAAATCTTCGTGAAGTGGTGGACCATCTCAACGAGGTGGAACGCATGGAACCCATTGTCTCGCCGTTGCAAAATGGGTTTGATGCCGTATTTAATAAAAGCGAGGTGGATTTTTCGGAGGTCAAGGGACAAATGAACATCAAGCGGGCATTTGAAATTGCGGCAGCTGGTGGACATAACGTCATTCTCATCGGCCCGCCGGGCGCTGGTAAATCGATGTTGGCGAAACGCTTGCCGACTATTTTGCCCCCGATGAGCATGGATGAAGCACTCGAAACTACGAAAATCCACAGCGTAGCGGGAAAAATGAAAAATGGCAATGCCTTGATCACGCAAAGGCCTTTTCGCAAGCCCCATCATACCATATCGGATGTTGCTTTGGTGGGCGGGGGGGGATATCCACAACCCGGTGAGATTTCCCTCGCGCACAATGGTGTTTTGTTTTTGGATGAATTGCCCGAATACAAACGTACAGTATTGGAGGTGATGCGTCAACCCTTGGAAGACCGCTGTGTGACCATTTCACGCGCGAAGTTTTCCATTGAATATCCAGCAGGATTTATGCTTGTTGCTGCCATGAATCCGTGTCCGTGTGGGTATTACAATCATCCTGAGAAGGAATGCGTTTGCGGACCGGGTATCGTTCAGCGCTATTTGAACAAGATTTCTGGACCCTTGCTCGATCGGATTGATTTGCATGTGGAGGTCACGCCTGTTTCGTTTCAAGAATTGACGAGCCAAGGCCTTTCCGAAACCAGCGCAGACATACGAAAGCGGGTAGAGGCCACGCGTGCTTTACAGAGAAAGCGTTACGCCGAGCGAAAAGGTATGCACTGCAACGCGCAGATGTCCGCTAAAGATTTGAAAAAGCACTGCGCAATTGATACGGATGGACATCAATTGCTGGAAGGCGCTATGAAGCGCATGGGCTTGTCGGCTAGGGCTTACGACCGAATCCTAAAGGTCGCGCGAACCATTGCCGACATGGATGGACAAGCGACGATTGCCTTAAATCATCTAGCGGAGGCGATTCAATTCAGAAGTTTGGATCGTGAGAGTTGGTCTCTGCCGAAATAAAATTGTAAACGCACTTATTTTTTTATTTTTACTGAACCATAACGTCCGATTGGATGTTTACGTTTAAAGAAATCCTATGAAACACCTTCTTGTATTCCTGTTCCTTGCCGCAAGTTCAACGCTCTTCGCCCAATTTTCCGTGGGACATCGCACCATTACCTTCAATGATCCAGCACGAACTGGCGGATTCGGTTCAGGAGGTGGGGCAGGAAGACAAATTCAAACAGAAATCTATTATCCTGCAGCATCAGCGGGAAATAATGTGGCCATAGCCCCTGGGTCTTTCCCGGTGATTGTTTTTGGACATGGATTCGCGATGTCGTGGGATGCCTATCAAAATATTTGGGAACATTACGCAGCGCTCGGCTACATTTTGGCCTTTGCTCGAACAGAAGGTAGCCTTATCCCTTCTCCTAGTCACAATGATTTCGGTTTGGATTTGCGATTAATAGGTGAGAAAATGAGTGCTGAAAATGCAAACAGTGCCTCGCCATTTTTTCAAAGCATGAATGGAAATACCGCGATCATGGGTCATTCCATGGGTGGAGGCGCAACAATTTTAGCCGCAGCAAACAATCCGAACATCAAAGCGATCATCGGATTAGCACCCGCAGAAACAAATCCTTCAGCGATTGCGCAAGCGCCAAACGTGAGTGTTCCTGCAATTATCTTCTCTGGAAGTTCGGATGGGGTGACACCTCCTGCTGATCACCACATTCCAATTTACAACGGATTGGTTTCGACGTGTAAGACTTTTGTTTCAATTGTAGGAGGTGGACATTGCTACTATGCGAATACCAATTTTAATTGTGACTTTGGAGAAACGACTTCATCCACAGGAATAGCAATCACACGTGCGCAACAGCAGGCACGTGCCTTTAGTTTACTAGATCCATGGATGGAATATATGCTAAAAGACAGTTGCGATGCGTATACGCTGTTCTCGAATATCCAAGACGATTCCCCATCAACACTTGCAGTGCAAACAACATGTGCCCTAAATATCTCTCCAGTGATTTCATTGGCCATTGCTGATTTGGTCACAACCGAAGTAGGTGTCTCTTACCAATGGTTTCAAAATGGTGCGCCAATACAAGGAGCGACTTCGTCTATTCTCAGTTTACCTGGAACAGGAACATTTACTGTTCAAGCTTTCTATAGCAATGGTTGCAGTGCCATGAGCGCTCCTTTTGCACTTGGAATTAGCGGTTTGTCTGAATTCAGTCCTGAGGTCTATATCTTGTCTCCAAATCCAACGTCAGGACACTTGACGCTTCAATCGACACATGCTGAGCCTGTTCATGTCAACGTTCGCAACACCGACGGACAAGTGGTAAAATCTTTTATGGCAAGTGACGAGATCAACCTGTCGGACTTATCAAATGGCTTGTATTTCATCGAAATAAACGGTTCGTACCACCGCATCATCAAGCGATAAAGGCGAGTTTATAGTTGGTCCGGGAGAAATTAGTGCAGAATACCTTTCCAAAATTGAATTAAAAATCCTAATTTGGGACAAATTTTCTAAAATGGGACGCGCTAAAATATTTGTTGTCGAGGATGACCCGATGTATTCGAAGATTGTCAAGCACAAATTATCTATGGATCCGGAATTTGATGTTTCGGTATTTAATGATGGAACTTCATTTCTGAAGAACATTCACGAGAATCCAGCAGTAGTTACGCTTGATCATTCTTTGCCCGACATATCTGGACTTCAGTTGATTAAAAAATTGAAAAAGGAATATCCTTCGATTCAGGTGATCGTTCTTTCGGCGCAGGAAGACATTAAAACAGCCATTGAAATGTTGCGGGTTGGCGCCTATGATTACATCATCAAAGATGATCAGGCGATGGACAAGTTGTGGCATGTTGTTCATCAAGCCAATGAAAAAGGCCAGTTACAGAAAGAAGTTGAATTGTTGACGACTGAAATTTCCGCAAAGTATGATTTTCATCAATACATGAAAGGTTCCAGCGCACCTATGCAGCGGGTATTTTCCTTGTTAGAAAAATCTGCAAATGCGAATATTACAGTTTCTGTAACTGGTGAAACAGGAACGGGAAAGGAGCTAGCGGCTAAAGCAATTCATTACAATTCGAACCGCATGCGCAAGTCCTTTGTGGCGATCAATGTGGCAGCAATCCCAAAAGAGCTGATTGAAAGTGAGTTGTTTGGCTATGAAAAAGGAGCATTTACTGGTGCCGATCAACCGCGAATAGGAAAATTTGAAGAGGCCAATCGCGGTACGATATTCTTGGATGAAATCGGAGAAATGGACTTGAGTATGCAAGCGAAATTGCTCAGAGTCTTGCAGGAAAGGGAGGTGTGTCGCTTAGGTTCAAATAAAATGATTCCAATCGATGTGCGCATCATTGTTGCTACTCACCGAGATTTGAAGAAAGAGGTTCAGAAAGGAAATTTCAGAGAGGATTTATATTACCGCTTAATGGGGATTACCGTTGAATTGCCTCCTTTGTGCGAACGTGGAACCGATGTGTCAATTCTCGCAAAGCATTTCGTAGAGGAATTCTGTAAGGAAAATAAAATACCACGGAAAGAACTGTCACACGAGGCTCAAGATAAATTATTGAAATATAGGTATCCAGGTAATATTCGTGAATTGAAGGCCGTTGCTGAGATTGCTGTGGTGATGAGTGAGGATAAAATCATTCAGGCGGACGACATTCAATTCCAACAACGCAATGAAGTCAATGACTTTATTCAAGAAGAATTAACCTTAGAAGAATACAATACGCGCATCATTCGTTGGTATTTGGAACGGTACAACAACAATGTACTGCAGGTTGCAGAAAAATTGGATGTTGGAAAATCTACCATTTACCGAATGATTAAAGAAGGAAAAGTGTAACTTCCAAATCGTATAGCTACATGATTCAACACGGGGACTATGGAAAGTAATCAAGTCATTCTTGGACAAACGGATATTGAACGTATTTTTCCGTTTTCACTGCGGATTAACCGTGACTTGGGAATTGTTGACTATACTTTTTCCATGGAAGAATTGTTGGGCGATGTTTGTGGTCATTCTTTTTTGGGTGTTTTTCAGGTTGTGAACAAGGATGACTTTGGGACAATTGATTTTGAATCCTTTAAGAAAAATTCTTCCGTTCATTTGCAAAGTACGCTAAGTGCCTCTCCCGAATTGTTGCTGCAGGGACATCTTGTTTACCAAGTGGAAAATGACACGCTGATTTATCTCATTTTTAGTGCTGATTCTGTTCCATTGAGCGATGGTTTACTGACTGACTCATCTTTGACGAAACAAATTGAAGCAGAACTGATCGCGGCGAAGGAAAAGGCGGACTCGTCGGTAAAAGCCAAAGAACTCTTCCTAGCCAATATTAGTCACGAAATTCGCACCCCAATGAATGTGATCATTGGGATGGCTGAGTTGCTCGATGATGCAGGTGTGTCGGAGGAATACAAGCGATATATTGATGCAATCAAGTCATCTGCTGATGGATTATTGGAGTTGATTAACGATATCCTCGATTTTTCCAAAATTGAAGCGGGGCATCTTGTTTTGGAAGAGACACCTTCAAATTTGCACAAGTTGTTTTCGCAGATTGAACTCACATTTAGCGAACGCGCGCGTCAAAAGGGTTTGTTCTTTATCCAACAACTCGATAACTCAATAAGTGATTCATTGCTCATTGACACGACAAAACTTACGCAGGTCTTTGTGAATTTGGTCAGCAATGCGGTGAAGTTTACCAACAATGGGTTTGTCAAGGTAACAGCGAAGCTCATGGAAATGGATGACACGAGTCAAACCATTCGATTTGAAGTTCAAGACACAGGTATTGGTATTCAAGGGGAGAATATCGATTCCATTTTCCAAACATTTATTCAAGAGGATTCAACGGTATCGCGCAAGTTTGGCGGAACGGGACTAGGGCTTTCGATTTCTAGAAGCATCATCGAACGCATGGATGGGGATATCGAGGTAATTAGTGAAAAAGGTGTGGGTTCGGTGTTTCATTTTACACTGAAATTTTTGTTCGCGAAACAAGCGCCTAAAACAATCTCCATTGTTCATGAAAACACGCAGAAGAAATCATTAAAAAATTGCCGCATTCTCATCGCTGAGGACAATCCAATGAATCAAATGTTGATTTCTGCGATTCTCGATAAGGAAGAAATCCTGTATGACATCACATCCAATGGTGAACGTTGTATTCAACGCCTGAAGGAAACGGAATTCGACTTGATCCTCATGGACATTCAAATGCCTGTCATGGATGGATTGTTGGCCACACAATACATTCGCAATGAAATGGGTTCGGAAATTCCAATTATTGCATTGACGGCCAATGCCTCTAAGGATGATGAAATGATTTATCGCAGTGCAGGAATGAACGATCACCTCTCAAAGCCATTTCGGCAGGATGCATTGTTTGAGAAAATTCGATCCCTTTGCGACTCTCAACTGATGAAAGAAGAGATTGTCGAGGTGTCTATTGAACAAGAGGTCCCATCAAATTACTCCTTATCGAATATTGAAGAAATCGCAGCTGGAGATCAAGAATTTATTGTTTCCATTGTTGATACATTCTGCACAAACACGCCGAACTACCTCAATCAAATTGCAGAGGGTATTGCTTCGCGAGACCTTGAAAAAATTCGTTTCTCTGCCCATCAGATGAAACCTTCCATTGATATTTTAATGATTACGGATGTCAAGGAAACAATACGAGAGATTGAAGAGATTGCAGCACGGGGAAAAGATCAAGACGAGGAAGTACGATTGATTTCCAAAAAGTTTGATATACTGAGCGAAAGTTTGTTGCTCGTTATTGCCGACTTGACGGAACGATTTTCGTTGTGATTCTTTGATGACTTTGTTCGGTCTTATTTGTTTGTTATTTTTTTAAAATGAAGGATGCCGAACAAAATGGTTGTCAATGCAGCAATACAATTTCCGATACAATTCATGTAACGGTTATAATCCTCAAAACCGCCTTGTTCTTTGAATAAACTTCCAATGGAAAGGACACAAATAAGACTATTGATGGCCAATAGTATTTTTCCAAAAGTGGTTTTCGATAGTCTTACTGCCCAAATCAGGGTTAAAAGGAGCCCAAAACCTGATGAATATAAGATTACCAAATATGCCAGAGATGGAGTAGTGGACCAAATCGAGGCGCTGAATAAAAGTGCGAATACCATTAGTGTCAAGGCCGAAAAGTACTGTGCTTTATGCCAAAAAGTTCTCATTCTATCCCAATTTATTCAGTGAGTGAAGTGCGCTATTCAATTCCAAAGGCCCGTTGAATTACGCTAGCTTTGCTGGCATTTTCTTCTGCGGTATAAATTTTCCTTAGTCTTTGGTCTACAAGTAAAATTGGTGCGCCCACTTCCAAGCAAATATCGAGATCATGTGAAGAAAGCACGATGCACTTGTTCTCTTCAGCTGCAATACGCAGTAATGTCTGTATCAATGTTCGTTTATTCAGATAGTCGAGAAAGGCGCTTGGCTCATCCAGGAGAATCACAGGTGTTTGTTGTGCCAATGATTTCGCAATGGTCGCCAATTGTCGTTCGCCATCGCTAAGTTGATCGGTGTATCGTTCCGTTAAATGTGAAATTCCCGTACTCTCCAACGCTTGGCGAATTTGCTCCTGATCTACATCATTTAATCTTCCCAAAACTCCGGTATGTGGCGTTCTTCCCAAAGCGACATAGTCGTAGGTGCTCAAAAAAGGAATCCCTTTAAATCCTGCTGCGGTAAAGGATAGTGTTTTTGCCCGTGCACTGTTCGAAAGTTTGTTTGAGATTTGACCACCAATTTGAATTTCCCCTTGGATCGGGTTTATTTCTCCATTGATACTGCGCAAAAAAGTTGACTTGCCAATTCCATTTTTTCCAATGAGCACATAGACATTGCCCGTTTCTAAGCACATGTTTTCGATCTCAAGTAGCGGAGAGGTATACCCAATTATTGTGTCTTTAAATTCAATCATTTCATGCGTTTTAAAATGATGAAAATGACAATCGGTGCCCCAAGTAAAGAGGTGAAGACATTGATGGGTAAAATCACAGTGCTTTCGAGTAGCTGAATGAGGATGTCGCCAAAAAGGATGAAAGATGCACCAATCAACAGGTTGGCAGGTAAAAGTATCCAGTGATTTTGGGTGCGAAAAATAAGCCGTGAAACATTCGGGACGGCCAAACCAACAAAGGCAATAGGTCCGCAAAACGCGGTGATTAAACCGGTGAAAAGTGCCGTCACTGCGATGCACGAGATCCGTACCATCTTGATGTTCAGTCCGAGTTGTTGCGCTTCTTGTTCACCCAGAAGCAGTGCGTTCAAGGGCTTGACCAAGACAACTAAAAGAAGTAAGGAGGGCAAATAAATAGACAACAGCAAAGTCAAGTCGGAGAATTGCACGTTTTGCAGCGATCCCATGGTCCACATGGTAAAGGATTTCAATTCCCCTGCAGAGCTTGTCGCTTCCAATATGCTGATCAAGGACCCTGTAAAACTGCCTAACATAAGTCCTACTAGCAACAAGGAGACGGATGAGCGAATGAAGAAGGAGAAGAACAGAATAATTCCACCAAATACCAGTGCGCCAATGAAAGCTCCTCCAACGATACCAAGGTTTGATTGGAGTAAAGGAATGCCTGTCATCGTGCAAAGCGCTACAAACAAGCTAGAGCCAGAGCTTATTCCCAACACATAAGGTCCAGCGAGTGGATTGCTGAAGAGGGTTTGCATGATCATCCCAGAGACGGCAAGTCCTCCTCCAGCGACCACTGCCGTTAGCATTCGTGGGATTCTAAATTCCCGGGCGATAATTTCGTGTGTTGAATTTCCTCCGTCAATGATGGCCGTCCAGAATTCACCAATCCCAATGCCCAATTGTCCAGCGTTTAAATGCCAGATACATAGTACAAGCATAACAACGATTAACCCAGAAAAAAGAACAAAATTCTTCGGCATTACTGAAGTTGTTTGTAATAATTTAAGTGCCCTTTAAGGCCCAATTCCGGGTGAAAGATACGGATGAAATCGGAAAGAACTTTATCGGGTTCTACGATGCTCATTTCCCAGAATCGATTCATGTTGTGCGAATAGCAATAGACGTTCTTGTTTTTCACGGCAGAGAAATACATGTAGCGTGAATCGCGTTTTAACAGGTCAATTAGAGAGGATGTCCCTGGATCAATCCAAAAAGTGGTGTTTTTTTCTTTGGACATAACATCTTGCATCGTGCGTTCAATGCTGCCAGTGCCTTTTGTCTTTTTTTGGCTATAATTTGCCCCTGCATCGTGCATCAATATCGCTCCAAAACTCTCACCTGCGGGTGTAAACCATATGTCACCAATGAGGTTTCCACTAAAAACACGAGGCTGATTTTTTGATTTTTTCGCAAGTGCACAAAGTGCGAGGTAATGCTTTTCTATTTTCGCAAAATAGTCCTTTGCTTGTTGCTCTTTACCGGTCAAATAACCAAAGAAAAGAAGCCATTCAGCCTTCCCCAATGGATGTGATTCTTTCCAATCAAAATTTGGAATACAAAGAATTCCAAGCTTTTGAAGTTGTGCTTCTTTCGGATAGCCACTACCAAATCCTCCGCTGTACATGAGTACGTCGGCTTTTGTTGCGACAATCGATTCGACCGGAATTCCATTGTCCGTGCCTAAACTCTGCGCCTTCCCTCTAGAGATGCGCTTGCGAAGGGTTTTGTTGAAGACATACGCCACATTTGGCACGCCGCGAATGAGTTCGATTTGATTTAAAACAGAAAGCATACCGATATGTGTTCCACTCAAGGCGATGATTCCTTTTATGGGCACCTGAATGAACGTTGCACCCTTCGGACAGCTCTGGCTATTTTTTCCTAGGAAATACTGATAATGAATGTTGGCATTAGGTTCATGAATGTTGACAATCGTTCCTGATTTTTTTTCGTGAATATCAATGCACTTGGCGTAATTGATTTCTGATTTTGCCTCGTTTTTTTTCTGGGAACCACCGTTTTTCGGTCCACACGCGGCGAGAACTACGGCAATGAAAAGAAAAGATAGACAACGCGGCATGAGACAAAGGTTCAAAAAAAAAGCCTGCAATGCAGGCTTTCCAAACTATTTTTTTGTGGCTTATTCGCCAACAACATCAAATTTGAATGTAGGTTTTACACCTTTGTACAAACTCGCTTCAGCTTCAAATGTTCCAACCTCACGGATTGGCTCATCTTTGATTTTAAGCGACTTTCTGTCGATGTCAAATCCTGCCTTCTTCAATGCTTCAGCCAATTGAACAGTGTTCACAGATCCGAAGATCTTACCGTTCTCACCAGCTTTGGTAGAGATAGTAACAGTTGTGGCTTCCAATTTGGCAGCAACTTCTTGCGCCTCAGCCAACATTTTTGTTTCCTTGTGCGCTTTTTGCTTCATGATTTCAGCGTGCGCCTTTTTTGCAGATGCTGTTGCAAGCACCGCGTATCCTTGCGGGATTAGAAAATTACGACCGTATCCAGGTTTTACTGTTACAGTTTCATTCGCGAATCCGAGCTTATCTACGTTCTTCTTTAGAATTAATTCCATGGTAACTTAATTTCGTGTTCAACAAACAATTTACTTAAGCATATCGCCAACGTATGGCATGATTGCGATGTGACGTGCACGCTTAATCGCTTTGTTGACTCTTTTTTGATACTTAGCCGATGTTCCAGTGATTCTGCGTGGAAGGATTTTTCCTTGCTCATTGACGAGCTTCAAAAGGAAGTTTGCATCCTTGTAATCGATAAATTTGATTCCGCTTTTCTTGAAACGGCAGTATTTGTCTTTTCTGATTTCGATGTTTATCGGTGTCAGATATCTGATATCGTTTGACATGTTCTTTTTCGTTTAAGAGTGATTAATTAAGCCTCGGCTTCTACAGTTTTTTTCTGTCCAGCCTTGATGCGGCGCTTCTCTGCGTATGCCACGTGATCCTTGTCCATTTTGACAGTTAAGAATCGTAAAATACGCTCGTCGCGCTTCATGCTTAGTTCGAGCCCAGCAACACTGTTGCCTTCTCCGTCAAATTCAATGAGGAAGTAGAAACCAGTCGATTTTTTCTGGATTGGATACGCCAATTTGCGCAATCCCCAGCTTTCAGAATGATTTACTTTTCCACCCATTGCTTTGATTTCGCTCTCGAATTTCTGCACTGCTTCCTTTGCCTGATCGTCAGACAAAACGGGAGTTAAGATGAAAACAGTTTCGTAAGAATTCATGATAGAAATGATTAATGAATAAAAATTTTAAGGGTGCAAAGATAGCTAATTATTCAGAAAATACTAGTGGAACCGCGAAAAAAAACAACTTTTTATCTTCCCATCAGCCATACGTTTTGTAAAACCGAGTAAAAAACGTTGGTTTTTATCCATTTTTGAACGCTATTTTGGACGGGCAATCGTCGAAGATTTACTACCTTTGCAACCGTTATTCAATACAAATTTAATAGTTTCTTCACGATGGTTTTCGATTTAGACATGATCAAGAAGGTGTATGCGGCATACCCAGAGCGCATTGCTGCGGCACGACAAGTGGTAGGTCGTCCTTTGACACTTTCAGAAAAAATATTGTACACCCACCTTTGGGAAGGGAATGCTTCTGCTGCATTTGAACGCGGAAATTCATACGTGGACTTCGCTCCAGATCGCGTAGCCATGCAAGATGCAACAGCGCAAATGGCCTTGTTGCAATTCATGCAAGCAGGCAAAAGCCGAGTGGCAGTGCCATCAACTGTGCATGCCGATCACCTCATTCAAGCGCGCGTTGGTGCTAGCAAAGATCTTCAAGATTCGTTGAACCAAAACAATGAGGTGTTTAACTTTCTTTCTTCGATTTCTAATAAATATGGCATCGGTTTCTGGAAACCAGGAGCAGGGATCATTCACCAAGTAGTTCTTGAAAATTATGCGTTCCCAGGTGGAATGATGATTGGAACAGACTCCCACACAGTAAATGCTGGTGGACTTGGAATGGTCGCTATCGGCGTTGGAGGTGCTGATGCGGTAGATGTCATGGCCGGTATGGCTTGGGAACTTAAATTCCCAAAACTGATCGGTGTGAAATTGACGGGCAAACTCAATGGGTGGACATCTGCAAAGGATGTCATCTTGAAGGTGGCTGATATTTTAACCGTGAAAGGCGGTACGGGTGCCATCGTTGAATACTTCGGTGATGGTGCTATCTCTCTTTCATGCACGGGCAAAGGAACAATCTGTAACATGGGTGCAGAAATCGGAGCCACAACTTCAACGTTTGGTTACGATGATTCAATGCGTCGTTACTTGATTGCAACAGGACGTCAAGAAGTTGTAGATGCTGCAGATGAAATTGCTGAACACTTAACTGGAGATGCTGAAGTATATGCAAATCCGAACGATTACTTCGATCAAGTGATTGAAATTGACTTGAATGACTTGGAACCACATATCAATGGTCCTTTTACGCCGGACCGCGGAACTCCAGTTTCTAAGATGAAGGCTGAAGCGGCAGCAAACAACTGGCCGACGAAAGTAGAGTGGGGATTGATTGGTTCATGTACGAACTCGTCTTATGAAGACTTAGCCCGTGCAGCTTCGATCGTTGAGCAAGCTGTTGCACAAGGAATTGAGGCAAAAGCTGAATTCGGAATTAACCCCGGATCTGAACAAGTGCGTTTCACAGTAGATCGTGACGGTATCTTAGATACATTCGAGAAAATGGGGACTAAAATCTTTACCAACGCATGTGGACCATGTATCGGACAATGGGACCGCGCAGGTGCTGAAAAGCAGGAACGCAATACCATCGTGCATTCGTTCAACCGAAACTTCTCGAAACGTGCGGATGGTAACCCAAATACACATGCCTTTGTAACATCTCCTGAAATGGTTGCTGCTTTGGCAATTGCTGGTGATTTAGGGTTCAATCCATTGAAAGATTCTTTGGTAAACAGCAAGGGTGAGAAATTCATGTTGACACCACCTCAAGGAGATGAACTTCCAAAACGTGGGTTTGCAGTAGACGACAATGGGTACCAAGCGCCAGCAGAAGATGGAAGCGGGGTTCAAGTCGCTGTAGCTCCAGATTCAACGCGCCTTCAACTGCTCGAAAACTTCCCAATCTGGGATGGTAAAAATATCCTTGGAGTACGTCTTTTGATCAAGGCCAAAGGGAAATGTACGACGGACCACATTTCAATGGCAGGTCCATGGTTGAAATACCGGGGTCACTTGGACAATATTTCAAACAACTTATTGATTGGTGCTGAAAATGCCTTCAACGGCAAAGCAAATGCTGTGGTCAACCAATTAACCATGGAAGTGGGTGAGGTGCCTGCTGTTCAACGTGCCTACAAAGCGGCAGGAATCTCTACTATCGTTGTGGGTGACCATAACTACGGTGAAGGATCTTCTCGCGAGCATGCGGCAATGGAACCTCGTCACCTTGGTGTTTGTGCGGTAATCGTTAAATCATTTGCACGAATCCACGAAACCAACCTGAAGAAACAAGGGATGTTGGCCTTGACCTTTGCGAATGAAGCAGACTACGACAAAATCAAAGAAGATGATACGTTCAACTTCATAGATCTTGAATCATTCAACACGGGTACTCCATTAACCCTCGAGATCGCACACAAGAATGGTTCGAAAGAAAACATCAAACTGAACCATACCTATAACGACTCACAAATTGATTGGTTTAAAGCTGGTTCAGCATTGAACTTGATTAAGTTGCAGAACAATTAATTGAATCAAACATACTTGATCCCTCTGGTTCGCCAGGGGGATTTTTTTATCATGAAAAAGTCGATCTTCATTCTATTTTTAGTCTCCTTGTCCACATGTTTTGGACAAGTAGAAAGGCCTCTGCGCATACAAGTCTATGCGGGTGGACCATCTTTACTGAAAATGGCCTTTAAGATATCATCGAAGTACCAAGACGAATTTACCTACTCCGGGTATCCAGGATTGGGACTAACTCTGGATTATAAGTTGAAATCGTGGGTTTCGATAGGAGCAGAATTCAATTACCGTTACGGTCAAATTGATTTCGACATCAGTGATTCGGCTTTTTATGAGGCAGTGAATGATCGCTTCGATATTGTAAACACAGCCTTTAATCCCTTTGGACATTATTCATTGAAAATACCACGCTATCGTTTTATGGCCAATGTGAACTTCCATCTTTTAAAGGAGACCAGTGCATCCGACCTGTACTTTTCCTTAGGCATAGGTGTGAATCGTCTTAAGCCACAACTTTACTTGAACAATCAGAACTTGGAAATTTTGAACCGATATATTGGTTTTATTTCCTTGCCTGTGGCTTACCGGATTTCAATGGGGTATGCGTATCATTTCACACCTTCCATCGGCATTTTTGGAGAATTGGGAGTAGGAGGCCCTGTCTTTAGTGGTGGGATCACCGCTCGGTTTTAAGGTTACAACTTATTTGACCCAACACAATTTTTCCCGTTCAACTTTCATTCGCATAAAGCCAAATACAACTGAAATGTTGTTGCCCTCGATGGATTCAACAGTGCCATTTTGTTTGGTGGAGATCATTCGGACAGTTGATCCCACACGGATGAGGTGTTGCTGATTTGGGTCTTTCTCTGGTGGAATGATTTTTTTCTTTTTTGGATTTTTTGAGTTCAATTCTGCTTTGCGTTTCGCTTCATTGACCACAGCCTCGGTTTTCCCTTTTTCTACAGCAATGTATTTTCTAAGGTCCTCTAAGAGTAGACTGTTTGCATCTTTCTTTCGGGATTTTGTGATATACCGGTCAATAAATCCAAGCATTTTCTTCCCCGCGTTGATGTACTTGTTGTTGCGTTCGGAAAGTTCTTGTTGCGATTTTAATTTTTCATCCAAGCGTTCTTTCCTATCCACAAAGGATAAACGGGCTTCATCGGCTAATTTTTGCGCTTCTATATGCTCCTTGTTTAGTCTTTCGAGGTATGTTTTCTCTTTTTGAAGTTCATTCAGTAAACGATCAAGTTTGACCTTGCGCTCATCCATGCGCGTCTTCGCTTCGTCAATTAAAGAAATCGGAATGCCGTTGATTTGAGCGACTTCAAAAGTGAACGAACTGCCTGGTTGTCCCATCGAAAATTTGTAAAGGGGCTCAAGTGTTTCCGTATCAAAAAGCATACAGCCATTCGCTGCATTTTGCAATTCGTCTGCTTTCAGTTTAATGTTGGAATAATGGGTGGTAATGACACCAAAACTCTTTCGATTGTACAATTCTTCGAAAAAAACTTCGGCCAAAGCTCCGCCTAAATCTGGATCTGAACCTGTTCCAAACTCATCCAAAAGCAAAAGTGTGCGCTTGTTCGCCACGTTTAAAAAGTGTTTCATGCGTTTCAAGCGGTACGAATAGGTGCTTAGTTCATTTTCTATGGATTGATTGTCGCCAATGTCTGTCAGAATCTGCTGAAAGAAGCACATTTTACTATTGGGATCAACGGGTACGAGCAATCCAGACTGAAGCATGAGTTGCAATAGTCCAATCGTTTTTAATGTGATGCTTTTTCCTCCTGCATTTGGACCTGAAATGACCAATATTCGCGAGGTTTTGTCCATGCGAATGTACTGTGGAAGGGTTTTTTTACCGATAGATTTATTGTTTCTCCACAAGATCGGATGAAAGGCATTGATGAGTTCAATTTGCGTTTCACTTTGAATACCCGGCAATACACAGTTTAATTCCAATGCAAGTTGAGACTTCGCATTGATGAAATCTAGCTGTGTGAGCACGTGGTGGTATGAGGTAATTAAAGGGAGAAACACTGCCACCTCTCGGGTCAATGCTTGTAAGATGCGGTAAATTTCTTTTCGTTCATCGTCTAACAGCATTTCCAATTCGTTGTTCAACTGGATGTTGACTTGAGGTTCAATGAAGGTTAAACTCCCTGTTTTACTCGACCCCACAACGGCACCCGAGATTTTTCTTTTGTGCGTAGAAAGAATGGTCAATACGCGACGGTCATTCACAAATGCTTCACGCGTATCTCCGAGAACATTTTCTTTCAGCAACTTACGCAATTCCTTATCGAAGTTGCGGTTGATTTGATTGCGAACAACTTTGATTTTTTGCCGAATGTCTGATAATATCTTGGATGCATCATCTTTCACATTTCCAGCACGATCGAATACCTTGTCTATGGCATCGATGATTTCTGTAGTAAAATATGACGCATTAAAAAGTGACCAAAGAAGTGGGAAGTCTTTTTCCCGTTTATCGAAGAAATGAAGTAGAGCATTCACTAGGGCTGAGCATTGTGAAATGCGAATGTATCCTTCAAGACTCAGCACCGCATTCCGAATGGGAAGAAGTTTCAACTCAGCTGTAAGTTCTTCGAAATCAAGCGTAGGGAATGGATTCCCTTCCGTCCGAATCGATACCAGCTCATTGACTTTTTTCAGTTCATTTTCGATGCTTGGAAAGTGGGTGAGTGGCACGAGTTCTTCCAATCGTTTTCGGGCTGTTGGACCTTTGCCATAGTCGACCAGCCATTGACGAATCAATGGAAACTCTAAGTCTACAAGCGTGTGATGGTCAAAAGAATCCATGCGACAAAAATACGGATATTGTGTTTGGTGAACGGGGTATAATTTGAATCTAGCTGTTTAATTCTTTGTATTTTTAAACTCAATTCGATTTCTATGAAAATTATTTCGTTCAATGTGAATGGTATTCGCGCCATCATGCAAAAGACCTTTGTAGAAGATATGCGTGCCGTGAATGCCGATATCATCTGTTTGCAAGAAACTAAGGCTACCGTAGATCAAGTGAAGGAGGCAGTTGCGCCGCTTGGAGATTATCATGTGTATGCCAACGAGGCAGAAAGAAAAGGATATTCAGGAACGGCGATTTTGACGAAGCACCAGCCTTTGGCAGTAACCTATTACATTGGAGTAGGTGAGCACGACAATGAGGGTAGAATTACCTGCGCTGAGTTTCCTAATTATTATGTGGTGACGGTATATGTGCCAAATTCAGGGAGTGAGTTGGCGCGTTTAGGCTATCGTCAAACCTGGGACACGGAGTTTTTGGCCTACCTTAAGAAATTGGAGGCAAGTAAACCGGTGATAGTTTGTGGGGATTTCAATGTGGCACACAAGGCAATTGACTTGGCGCGTCCAAAGGAAAATTACAACAAATCAGCAGGTTTTATGCAGGAGGAAGTCGATGGAATGGATGCGTTTACGTCAAATGGTTTGGTGGATACCTTTCGTGCGGTGAATGGTGATGAGGTGAAGTATTCGTGGTGGAGTTACCGAGCAGGAGCGCGTGGGAAGAATATTGGCTGGAGAATAGATTATTTTCTCGTGTCTGAATCACTCGTGCCCAAGTTGGATGATGCGTTCATTTTGAACGATGTGATGGGATCGGACCATTGTCCTGTAGGCATTCAACTCAAGGTATAAAAAAAGCCACTCGAAAGCGGCTTTTATTTTTTTGTGAAGCAGAGATTACTGTTTCTTCGTGCAGCAAGAACCACCTGTTTGCGTAGTTCCTTGTTCTGAAGTACAGCAAGATCCTTTTTTCTTCTTCTTTTTCTTCTTGTCGACCTTAGTGATTTCTTTCGTTGCACCTGTAGATGCAGCATACGCTGTCGTTGCGATTGAGCCTGTAAACACCAAAAGTGCCGCAGCAAACATTAATTTTTTCATAGCTTGATTGTTTTTTGTAAAAATAATTCTTTTCAACTTAATTCTCCAAGTTTCGTCAATTTACCTTTGACTACGTCTCCTAAATTTACGTTAATTTTTGTTCCAATGGGTAGAAAAACATCGATTCGTGAACCAAATTTAATAAATCCAAACTCTTCACCAGTAATTACGTGTTGTTCTGGTCGAATGTAATAGCAAATGCGTCGCGCTACTGCCCCCGCAATCTGTCTAAATAGCACCTCTTTACCAGTCGACGAATGACGAACAACCATCGTGGTGCGCTCATTCTCCGTGCTGCTCTTTGGGTGCCATGCAACAAGAAAAAGCCCTGGATGGTATTTCACATAGGAAACCTCGCCTGAAATGGGGTTGTAGTTGGCATGGACATTCATTGGGGACATGAAAATCGAAATCTGAATGCGTTTGTCTTTGAAATATTCTGTTTCCTCTACCTCTTCGATGACAACCACTTTCCCGTCTGCAGGACACATGATGTCTGTGTCAGTAAATGTGCATATACGTTTAGGAATGCGGAAAAACTGAATGATTAAATAGGCCATGACAAGTGCGCCTAATGTCAGGACAAGAAATAACCACAACCAGCCCGTGAAGGTGAACATGTAGTAATTTAATATCTGTATTCCGGTTAATAATGTCAGGCCAACAGCCATGACCAAATACCCTTCTCGATGCAACGTCATTTTGCTAAATTAAAAATATTCATAGAACATGGACCAGCAATAAAAAAATGGGATTCCAAATAATGCGGCATCAAAGCGGTCTAGGATACCCCCGTGACCTGGTAAGATGTTGCCTGAGTCTTTGATATTCAGACTTCTTTTAAAAAGTGATTCCAATAAATCACCAAAGATTGCACAGGGTGCAATGATTAGAGCCGAAATTAACCAAAACAGTTCTTCACCACGGTTGATGTAGGCCCCGATGACAAAACCGAGCAATAGTGTAAAAAGGATCCCACCAATTGTTCCTTCCCAAGTTTTTTTAGGAGAAATGCGTGGGAATAAAGGGGTTCGGCCTAACATTCGCCCCGAAAAGTAAGCGAAGGTGTCATTTGTCCACATAAGCAGGTACATGCCAATCACATGCGGAATGGCGTTGTCGGACGTACGGACATTTAAATCAATAGTCAGGTAAAAAGGGACGACGATATAAATGATTCCAAATACCAAGACGGAAATGTTGATGAGCGGATTTTCCTTTTTTCGCCACAATTCTTCCAGAATGAGGGTGAAGAAAAGCGGGAAGATGACGACAATCGAGATGGGTTTAAATAGCTCGAAACTGACACCAACCAAAAGAACAAAAATGAAAATCCCAATGAATACGCCTATTTCTTTACTCACTTGCACCACTGGGTGTTCTCTGAACAAGTTGTAAAATTCGATGAGTCCGAGCACCATGAAAATACTGAATACAGTAGCTTGTGCATAGGGGTTCCAAAGAATTGAACCCAATACAACGAAGGCAAATATTGCCCCTGTAATTGTGCGCTGGACTAGGTTACTCATGGGTACAAATTTACGATTTTTCTAAAACTTAAAATTCGTGGTCTTATACAATGACAAAACCCTGCTTATGACAGGGTTTTGAAGTAGATATATTCTTGTTATTGAGGATCTTCTGTTTTTTGCTCATCTCCTTCTGCAGGAGTTGAATTCTCTGTTGAATCTTCATCATTGGAATCAGTTGAAGCTAAATTTTCAGCGTTGTTTTTTTCCTCAGTAGACTCTGTTTCTTCTTCTTGCAACTCAGGGGCTTGTTCTTCAAGTACCTCAGCCAACAATGGCTCTTCTTCTTTCTCCCATTGTCTTTTTCCAAAGATTTCAACCAAGTCCTCCTTGAAAATCACCTCACTCGTCAAAAGCTTCTCTGCCAAGGTCGTGAGTTTATCTTCGTTCTCTGTCAAAATGGTTAACGCTCGGGCATATTGAGCTTCAATCATTTTAGAAACTTCCTCGTCGATAACTCGCGCAGTAACGTCAGAATAGGGCTTTGTGAATGAATCTCGTCCTTGTGAATCGTAGAACGAAATGTTACCGATTCGCTCGTTCAATCCGTAAATTGACACCATAGCATATCCTTGTTTCGTTACTTTTTCAAGGTCACTTAATGCACCTGTGCTAATTTTTCCAAAAATTAACTTTTCAGCAGCGCGTCCACCCAAGGCCGAACACATTTCATCCAAGATTTGCTCAGACGTTGTAATGCTTCGCTCTTCTGGTAAATACCATGCAGCGCCGAGCGATTGCCCTCTAGGTACAATGGTTACTTTCACCAGTGGTGATGCATGTTCCAACAACCATGAAATGGTCGCATGGCCTGCCTCGTGGAAAGCAATGGTTTTTTTCTCTTCTTTTGTGATGATCTTGTTCTTTTTTTCTAGGCCTCCAACGATACGGTCTACAGCATCCAAGAAGTCTTGTTTTTGAACAAATTTCTTGTTTTTACGAGCAGCAATTAAAGCGGCTTCATTGCACAGATTTGCGATATCTGCTCCAGAGAAACCAGGTGTTTGACGTGCGAGGAAATCAATATCAATTCCCGGCTCAAGTTTTATTGGTTTCAAATGCACTTGGAAAATTTCCTTTCGTTCATTCAAATCAGGCATATCTACATAAATCTGACGGTCAAATCGTCCAGCACGCATCAATGCACTATCCAATACATCCGCGCGATTGGTTGCCGCCAAGATGATTACGCCAGAGTTTGTACCGAACCCATCCATCTCGGTGAGAAGCTGATTCAGTGTGTTTTCACGCTCGTCATTTGACCCAAAACTATTGTTTTTTCCTCGAGCCCGTCCAATGGCATCAATTTCATCGATAAAGATAATGGATGGCGCTTTTTCTTTTGCTTGCTTAAATAAGTCACGAACGCGTGATGCACCCACTCCGACAAACATCTCGACGAAGTCTGAACCAGAAAGTGAGAAAAACGGAACCTTCGCTTCACCGGCAACGGCCTTCGCTAAAAGTGTTTTCCCTGTTCCTGGAGGACCTACAAGCAATGCGCCTTTAGGAATTTTTGCTCCCAGTTCGGTGTAACGTTTTGGATTCTTTAGGAATTCAACGATTTCAACGATTTCTTCTTTCGCACCCTGCAATCCAGCTACATCCTTAAATGTTGTATTGGTGCTTTTACTGCCTTCGTAAACCTGTGCTTTTGATTTTCCGATGTTGAAAATCTGGCCACTTCCGCCACCACCACCGCCAGACATGCGACGCATGACGAACATCCAAATAACAACTAAAATAACGATAGGCAGGAGGAAACTTAAAATATTACCGATGTAGTTGATCTCTTCCTCAGAGCCCATTTGAATAACGCTCATTTTCTTCTTGCTCGACTCAGACATCTCATTTGGCCAAGATTTCGCAAGGACACGATTCAATGAATCTGCAGCGCGTGAAAACTTGGCTTTGGAATCCGCATCGCGCGCAGTATTGGACAATTCTTCTACTTTCTTACGTTGATCAATCAGTAGGTTGCGCGATTTAATCTCGCTATTTATTTCATCTACTTTCAATTGAAAATTACCTGCATCAATGATTTCTAACTCATAGATGGGATCAGCCTTTGTTGGCCGATTGTTTTTGGTAATGCTCTCACGAATAGTTGCAAATTGCGAATCACTTGATTTCGCGACGAAATCACGACCTTCTTTTGTGATTTTGAAATCGATACGCACTTTATTCACCAATTTGACATCTTGTACATAGCCCATTTCTGCTAAATCGAAGAAATTGTCTTCAAACTTGATCGTAACTCGGCTTCCCGAGCTCATGAATAATTGAAAACCGATGATTGCTACTCCAATGAGTGCATAAATCCAATAGATTGAAAAGGGACTTTTCTTTTTGTTATTTCCTTCTGCCATTTTGTTCTGTATGATTAATTCAAATCAGGAATATCTGTTCTTTTTGCATCTGCCCAAAGGTCCTCTAGATCGTAAAATGGACGTGCATCTTTGTAGAATATGTGTACAACGACATTCACATAGTCCAGCAATACCCATTCTGCATTGTTTTTCCCTTCGATATGCCAAGGTTTTTCTTTCAATACTTTTCGCGTGTGGCGCATCACAGAACTACTTACTCCTTCAACTTGGGTAGAGGATTCACCACTGCATATGACGAAAAAGTCACATACTGCGTTTCCAATTTCCCTTAAATCCAAAACAGTAATATTCTTGGCTTTATTTTCTTGCATTCCTTCGACAATTGCATCACACAATTTCTTGGAATCGACATCTTTTTTTGCTTTTAACATTCAATACTTATCTATAACTACAAAACTAACTTTTATTTTAACTTTATCCACCCGATAAAATGCCTTAAACACAATTGTTTCGTGCACATAAAATTTAAAATTACCCATTTGGATAGTGTCGACTCAACGAGCAATTATGTTGCCACAGCCTTCGCACATGGTAAAATAGGTCATGGGTCGGTAATTTTGGCAGACAAACAAACTTCTGGCAGGGGACAGCGCGATTCGATTTGGCATTCCGAAGGTGGCTTGAACCTATTGTTTTCGATTTTATTGACACCCGACAATATGTCAGCATCAGAAGGACAATCGGTAATGCACTGCACGACATTGGCACTTATTGATCTTTTAAACTCATTTGGTGTGGTGGCACAGGTCAAATGGCCCAATGACATTTATGTTGGAAACCGAAAAATGGCGGGAATTCTGATTGAAAATCAATTGACGGGCTCGCGCATTTCTCGATCCATTATTGGCGTCGGATTAAACATCAATCAAGCTGATTTTGGTGAATTAAACGCGACGTCACTGTTTTTGGAAACAGGGAAATACATTGAGTTAAAAGAGGTTCTCTTTCGATTTTTACATCATTTTAATGAACAATGGCTGAGTTTGTGTGCGAATAATTTACAGCAATTAAAATCGAACTATTGCGCTCTGCTTCTCGGATTGAATAACCTGGTGACATTTGAAGATGCGAATGGAGAATTCGCGGGAGTAATAACGGGTGTGGACGATTTAGGTCGCTTGCAAGTCAAGACAGAGCAAGGAATTAATGTTTATGATCTAAAAGAAATTCGATTTAAACTGTGAAGTGATCCCGCAGTTTGTCGGACATGAAATTGAAAAGAGCGGTTAGTGGTTTTTCTACCATCATTCTCAAAAATACATTTACTTCACCATCAAATAAAAGATAGCCTTCGCAGCCACCATCCTTCGGTTCAATTAGTATTGACAGGTGAAAAGGAAAAGGGGTGCCTTGTCCCGAGCGCATATTTATTCTTGAGGAACCTTCGGAACCATCCTGAATAAGAGAAATAATCACTCCTCCTTGCACCTTAAACGAACATTCCGATTCGGTTGATTTCCAATCAGAAATCTTGTCTTCGGGCAGGAGATGAATAAGGTTGCGTGAATCGAGTAGAAATGAAGCAACCGCATCTGGCTTTGCAGGAACATGTACTTTGTTGCTTTCAATTTTCATGACGTCTTATTTTTTCCACTCACTCGGATTTTCTTTCCACTCGCGAAGTGAGATTAAATCCTTTTCAGTGATGTATTCCTCTTTTAGTGCTTCTTCGATAAGGTAGTCGTAGTTGGTCAATGTGACAAACTTACAGGCATGCTGTCTGAATTGCTCCTCCGCGACATTGAACCCATAAGTGAACGTTGCTACAAGTCCTCGAACATCTAGTCCTACCTCGCGGAGCGCTTCAATGGCCTTCAAACTGCTGCCTCCTGTAGAAATTAAGTCTTCAATCACGACAACTTTCTGTCCTTTTTCGTAATGACCTTCTATTTGATTGCCCATTCCATGTCCTTTCGCTGTGCTTCGAACATAAATAAAAGGCAGTCCCAATTCTTGAGCTACAAGTGCTCCCTGAGCAATTCCTCCTGTTGCAACACCAGCGATGACATCAGGTTTTCCAAATTGTTCAATAACTGCTTCTGAATACAACTGTCGAATAAATGTGCGAATAGCTGGATAGGACAATGTAACGCGATTGTCACAATAGATGGGCGAATTCCATCCCGATGCCCATGTGAAAGGTAAGTTTGGTTGTAACTTCACAGCTTTCACTTGTAATAAAAATTCTGCTACTTTTAAGGCTTTATCCGTGTTCAAAATCATAAGCGCAAATGTACAAAGTTTTTGTTGAAAATCGACTGGTCATTTTCACTCAAAAGTCAGAAAACTATCCACATTCGCTCATTGTGGGGGCATCCAAAGTTCAAGACATCAATGCTGTTCTACGGAAAAGTACGTCAATGATCACACATTCTTTTCCCTTGGTGATTCAATGTACCCACCTTGAAATGGATTTTGCTCGTATTTTTCAATTCCATCAACAGGCAATTGCAGCTGGGGGAATCGTAAGCAATGGCCATGAAATCCTTATGATTCGTAAAAATGGTTTTTGGGACTTGCCCAAAGGATTTGTTGATCAGGATGAACATATTGAACAATGTGCGTACCGAGAAATTTCTGAAGAATGCGGAATTTCAGGACATGTCATGGACCATAAACTAATGGAAACCATGCACACCTACGAGCATGAGGGGCAACTTGTTTTGAAAAAATCTCATTGGTTTCTTTTTCAGTATTTGGGAACAAAAAAAACGACTCCTCAGCGCGATGAAGGCATTCTGGAAGCCAATTGGATTGCTGAAAAGGACATAGATGGTTTGTTTGAGCAATGCTATGGATCCATTCGTGATGTTTTAGAATGTTATCGTAGCCATGTGAAGAATTGAAATTTTTTGTTAAACTTTGACATTGAAAAAACAAATAGAGTATTCTTGTTAAAAAAAAGAAAAGTATGAAGTATATGGTATTCGCACTAATGTTTGTTGCAGGATTTCAAGCAAGTGCACAAGAGACAACAGAAAAGAAAGACGAAACGAAAAAAGAAGGTCTTGTTTTCACACAAATGGAAATCGTTCGTGAGAACATTCCATATGGAACAGACGACACTTTTGTTTTCGAATTCAAAAACACAGCGAAGACACCAGCGATTATTCAAGGTGTTCAAACAAGCTGTGGATGCACCACGGCAGCAAAACCTGAAGAGCCAGTTAAACCAGGAAAAAAATCAGAAATTTCTGTAAAATATGACACGAAGCGTGTGGGTGCTTTTACAAAAACAATTACGATTACGTCGAATGTGTCTGATCCAATTATCTTGACGATTCGCGGAACAGTTTTGCCTGAAGCAACAACAACACCAGCACCGACAAACAATTAATCGGAAATTGCACCAACTTATTTTAAGGTTCGCTTCGGCGGACCTTTTTTATTTCTTGAAAATGGTAGCAGATGCTTGGGCTGATGGCGCAACAGTTAGGTCATGAATGGATACATGCCCTTTTCTCGTGCAAACGAAATACACCAATTCGGCGATGTCCTCAGCTATCAGTGGCTCAAATCCATTGTATACGCTTTTCGCAGTTGACTCATCCCCTTTAAATCGCACCAAAGAGAATTCAGTTTCCGCAGCCCCTGGAGCGATATTTGTCACCTTTATCCCGTAATCAACCAAATCAATGCGCATCGCACGCGACAATGCATCTACGGCATGCTTGCTCGCGCAATAGACATTTCCTCCTGGGTAGACTTCTTTTCCTGCGATACTGGCGATGTTCACAATATGACCTTTTTTATTGGCCTTCATAAATGGGATGATTGACTTTGTCATGTACAACAAGCCTTTTACATTGGTGTCTATCATTTGGTCCCAATCTTCAGTTAATCCTGTGTCAATAGGTCCTCGGCCTAATGCAAGTCCAGCGTTGTTGACAAGGATTTCAATGGTATGTCCATAATCTTCAGCAATGCTTGCGATTGCTTCATTGACTTCCTTTTCGGATCGAACATCAAAACAAAGTGTAATGACTTCCACACCATAGGTAAGCGCCAGTGATTTGGCCAAGTCTTGGAGCCGCTCATCACGCCGACCTGTGATGATTAGATCTCTTCCATTGGCAGCAAACTCGGTCGCAATGGCTTTGCCAAAACCTGATGTTGCACCTGTTATTAAGACTGTTTTTTCCATATTTTGAGAGCATTAGGTTCAATTAGAATGAGACCAACGAGCACAAGGGCCAATTGGGCAGGAAAGCGATAGCGGGCAATGGCACCGAGCACGGGTGTGGTCCAGCCAATCAATAAGGTTAAAAATACAGCAAAAAGGATTAGTCCTAAAACGAGATTTTTAGAGTTGGCATCCAACGTTCTCCGGTGAAAAATGACATAGCCCATAAATGCGAAAAGCAACCAAACTTCGAGCATTGAAAGGTATTTTAGTTTACTACCAGGGTCGCTTGGAAGTGGGCGAATTCCGGCATTGAAAAGTGCTTCAGGGATGTTGAAAATGAGCTGCTGAAAGGATTCATCAATTGGGGTTATGTCAATGTAACTTGCACTTCCTAAGGATTTGTAGACTACGGTCCATTTTTCTCCGTTTGGAATCAAATGCACTGGGACAGGTTTCTGGGTGCTTCCAAATAGGTAACGAAATGCATCTGCCTCGTTTTTCAACTCAGCGGTATACCCCTTGAATTGAATGTTCGGATATTGATACGATTGAAAAAAGTAGAAACAGGTATCGGTTTTTACATGAATGCCACCCTTACCCACATTGATGAAATCAAATTGTTTTCGCGTCAAATAGTGAACAACAGTGTGCCGAGCACTTGAAAAAACGACTGAAAAAACTGGGATGCAAATGCACAGAAAGAGAATGAACCTGAACAATCGCTGTTTGAACATGAAATGGTACAGCGCGACACAAAGTGCGGTTGCAATTAGGCAAAGAAGTACGTAGGGTTTGAATGCCAAGAGTATAAATGAAGAAATAAGGAGCCAAATGTATTTTTTAAGGGGGCTTTTTTCAATGAGCAATGCCCTCATGAACAAGGAGATCCCGAAGAACATAAACGGTTCTTTCATCATGCTTGAGGTCCAAAAAATGGTGCTTGGAACGAGAAGAATGACCCAGAAAAACAAGCGATTTGACAAGCTTGAACTTCCCTTAAAGGCAATGTAGAGGTTCCGTAATGCCGCAGTAGACAAGAGACACAGAGCACACAAATGCACATAAACAGAATTGAACGAAATGAAATGCAAGATGCTGTGGCTGCGGATCACATTTTTCGCATCGTTAATGATGGTCAAATCCCCTGCTGACCAGTATCTTGTCGTGGATAAATAGTGATGGGTCAGTTCTTCTGTTTCTCCAATACCTGTCAAAAGGCGAAAATAATCGAGTGGAGAGGTATAAAAGACCTCGTTAAGTAAGCGTCCTTCATTGAAAAAACGCTCGCCATCGTGACTCAACTCACCGATGCCATAGGTGTGAATATGTAGCCAAAAGAGCAGGAGTCCAACAGCCACCTTTAAGAGGTAGGCACTGGGTAGAGCCCATGGCGAAAGTCCATCTATTCTAAATAAACGACTGTAACGGACAAGTACAATGATAACTACCGTAAACAGAACAGAATAAATAAGCACGATTCGATTTTTATTTGTACAAAATTAATCATTTAAATGGCTTAAAACCTCGCCAATTTGTCGGAAAGTAGGGACAGTTTGTCAGTTTTCATCACGTGGCATAAACATTGAAAAGCCTGAAGAGCAATTTTAAAAGAATAAAATGAGAACGGGTCAAATCAATGTACAGACGGAAAATATCTTTCCGATTATTAAAAAATTCCTCTATTCGGACCACGAAATCTTTCTTCGTGAACTGGTGTCAAATGCGGTCGATGCGACACAGAAAATACGCGTTTTAGCTGCAAATGGTGAATTTAAAGGTGAGCTGGGTGAGTTAAAGGTGGAAGTTATCTTGAATGCGAACGAAAAAACACTGACAATTCGCGATCGGGGCATTGGAATGACCGCAGATGAAATCGATAAATATATCAACCAAATAGCCTTTTCTGGTGCTGAAGAATTCGTGAAACAGTATGAGGGAAAAGAAGGTGCTGAACAAATTATTGGTCATTTTGGACTTGGTTTCTATTCGGCATTTATGGTGGCAGAAAAGGTTCAAATCCAAACACTTTCTCGTCATGAAGGGGAGCAAGCAGTGCAATGGGAAAGCAATGGATCTCCTGAATATGTCATCACCGATATCGAAAAAGCAGACCGAGGAACTGATATTGTCCTTTACATTTCTGATGAAGCGGCTGAGTTTTTAGAGAAGGCAAGAATTAATGGAATCCTTGATAAGTATTGCAAGTTTTTGCCTACTCCGGTCTTTTTTGGAACGAAAACAGAATACATCGATTCTCCAGAAGGAGAGCTGGATGAAAATGGCAAAGTAAAGCGCGTTTCTGTCGATGTGCCAAATCAAGTCAATAACCCTTCTCCTGCATGGACGAAAGCACCAGTTGATTTGTCGGATGAGGATTATGCCTCCTTCTACAAGGAATTGTATCCAATGAGTTTTGAGGACCCACTGTTTCATATTCATTTGAATGTGGATTACCCATTCAACCTCACAGGGATTTTATATTTCCCGAAAATTCGAGAAAATGTTGAAGTTCAGCGAAATAAAATTAATCTCTATTCCAATCAGGTGTTCATTACCGATAGTGTTGCGGAGATAGTGCCTGAATTTTTAACCTTGTTGCATGGGGTGATTGATTCTCCGGATATTCCATTGAATGTCTCCCGATCTTACCTGCAAAGTGATTCAAATGTCAAGAAAATATCTTCTCACATTACCAAAAAGGTGGCAGATAAATTGGCGGAAATGTTCAAGAAAGACCGCACTGATTTCGAAGCGAAATGGGATGATCTTCAAATTTTTGTTCAATATGGCGCCTTGTCGGATGATAAGTTTAAGGAGAAATCAGCACAATTTTCTTTGGTTCAAACTACAGAAAAGGAGTACCATACGCTAGAAGAATTCAAGGAATTGGTTGCGCCAGTTCAAACAGATAAAGAAGGAAAAATTGTTTTCTTATACACCAACGACCAAGAGGCTCAATATGCCTATGTGAAGAAAGCCAAAGATCGTGGATATAAGGTTTTGGAAATGAATGGCCCGCTTGTGTCGCATTGGATTGCACGTTTGGAGCAAGACATGGAAAATGTGTCATTTGCACGTGTGGACGCAGACACCTTAGACAACTTGATTAAGAAAACGGACGAGATTGTTTCCAAAATTTCTAAAGAGGATGAGGAGAAATTGAAGCCAGTTTTTGAAACGGCGGTGAATAAAGATAAATTCTCGGTGCAAATGACCGCATTGAATGACGATGATGCTCCTATTGTGATCACGCAACCAGAGTTTATTCGACGTATGATGGAGCAGCAGCGAACGGGTGGCGCAGGGTTCTTCGGAGCTTTCCCTGAGATGTACAATCTTGTGGTGAATACCAACCATCCAAAGGTTGTGTCATTGCTCGAGAAATCTGAAGAAACGCAAACGGAAAATGTTCGACAATTAACGGATTTAGCTATGTTATCTCAAGGAATGTTAAAAGGAGTGGCTTTGGATCAGTTCATAGAACGAACAATTGAACAAATTTCCTGATATTCGCATCGAAAATAGAACGCATCAAACGGGGCGGATGTGAATCTGCCCCTTGCGCTTAAAACGACATACTTTGTTTAAATGGATTTTAGCAATAGGAGCATTTTTCCTATTCAAGAGAAACTTCGGGTTAGCTGTGCTTGGCTTTTTTATTGGTTCGATCATCGATAACTACCAAAATGCAATGGGAAGAGCCCGTGCTCAAGCGAAAAGCGAGGGTAAAGAATTTTCGTCTGAAGAATTCTTTCAATATTACCAACAACGATCATCGAACAATGATGTTCAGACTATGTTAATGGCACTTTCTGCGGCAGTAATGCGTGCGGACGGAAAAGTGCTCAAGGCTGAGTTGGACTATGTAAAAGGCTTTTTTACCCAACAATTTGGGAGTCAATTTTCTTCTGGACACCTTCAAACCTTGAAGAGGTTCTTAGATTCTGGACAAATTCCAACACAACAGATTTGTCAAGACATTCGCTCGCGATTGCCTGTGGAATCGCGCATTCACCTGGTGCATTATCTTTTTGGAATAGCCAAAGCGGACGGGAATGTTTCATCACTGGAAATCGATGTCATCCGTGAGATCTCAAATTTAATGCAGATTCCAACGGTTGAGTTTGAAAGTTTGAAAAACATGTTTTACCGCGATACAAATTCGGATTTTCGGGTTTTAGGCGTTGAAGCAACGGCCACGGACGAAGAGGTCAAGAAGGCGTACCGTCAAATGGCCATTAAATTCCACCCGGATAAGGTCGCACAAATGGGCGAGGAGTTTCAGAAGGGAGCGAAAGAAAAATTCCAACAAATCCAAGATTCATACGAAGCCATAAAGAAACAACGGGGATTCAAATAGTTCTCAATGGTGCTTTAGGCGTAAGAACCGATCAAAAACAGGGTTGGTATTTTCGCTAAATCGTAGGCGTTTTCTCTCCATTCTTTCACTGACATTGTTTTCACTGATTGCTCGAGTAAGGTCAAGCCAGAGGCAATACAGACCAATGTCGGGTCGGCCAATTCGTTCAATAAGTCATCGAGCACATGCATGTTTCGAAAGGGTGTATCCATAAAAATATGGGTGGCTCCGGTTCTTCGACTGTCCCCTTCCATATCTTTTAATCGGCGAATTCGATCTTTTCTTTCTTTTGGTAAATACCCGTGAAAGCTGAAATTTTGCCCTGAAAAGCCACTGGAAATAAGTGCAAGCAGAATAGAAGAAGGGCCAACCATAGGTTCCACAGGGATGTTATTTTGATGCGCCATGGCAACGACTTCTGCGCCTGGATCAGCAATGCCTGCGCAACCAGCCTCTGAAAGAATTCCAACATCGTTTCCATTGCGCAAGGCATAGAGAATCTTTGGTAAATCATCAACCCCCACATGTTTCCCCATGGCATAAAATGTACATTCATCGATGGGGAATTCACGATCCATCTTGCGTAGCAATCGACGCGCAGACTTTAATTCTTCAACAGCAAAAATGCGCAGACCTATTGTTTGTTTTATGACTTCAGCAGGAATGATGTCTTGAAGTGTTTCACCGCCTAGTGTATTCGGAATTAAATAGAGTTTACCTGTTTTCATTTGGTGGTCATTGTATAAATAATGTGGTCTGTCGCACGGTCGAGGAGCGAATAAACGTCTAAAAATCCTGCATCTCCGCCATAATATGGGTCTGGGACCTCTTGGTTTTGATTGGGGGAAATAAGATTTAAAATCAAAGATACCTTTTTCATGTCATCCGTGTTTCGTGCCAATTTGGAAACATTCCGCAAATTTTCTTTGTCCATGACATAAATATGGTCAAAGGAATCAAAATCGGCAACGTTAAATTGTCGCGAACGAAGATTGCTGATGTCAAGTCCAAACTGATTCGCGGTTCTGACCATGCGCGGATCAGGACTGTTTCCCACATGATGTGCGGATGTCCCTGCGGAATCAACAACTATGGGCAGGTTTCTTTTTTTGACTTTATCCCGCAATAATCCGTCTGCCAATGGTGATCGACAAATGTTACCCAGGCAAACCATGAGGATTTTCATTTGTCAAAGATAACAAAACGTCGAGTTATAGCCGAAATGGCAATCCTTATTCTGTGAAAAGGATTATTTATTCATTGGTAGCAAGCATTTGTTCATTTAGCTGCGAATAAAAGTTAATTTATTAGGAAGCAAACCAACCAATGTGTACCTTAAACGTTATATGATTGCAATGAAACCAAAAATCGATTATTACCATGAGACAATTAAAAATCACCAAGCAAGTAACGAACCGTGAGACAGCTTCTCTTGATAAGTATTTGCAGGAAATCGGCCGAGTAGAGCTGATTACCGCTGAGGAAGAGGTAGAACTCGCTCGCAAGATCAAAGCAGGCGACAAAGCCGCATTAGAAAGACTTACAAAAGCCAATTTGCGTTTTGTTGTTTCTGTATCAAAACAATATCAAAATCAAGGATTGTCCTTACCCGACCTAATCAATGAGGGAAACCTAGGTCTCATTAAAGCAGCACAACGTTTTGATGAAACTCGCGGGTTTAAATTCATTTCTTATGCGGTTTGGTGGATTCGACAATCGATTCTTCAAGCACTTGCCGAACAAGCACGAATAGTTCGTTTGCCCTTGAACAAAATAGGTACAATCAATAAAATAAATCGTGCATTCTCTGAATTGGAACAGAAATTTGAGCGCCCACCGTCTGCGGAAGAACTCGCTGAGTTTTTGGAATGTTCAACAGAAGAGGTACGCCAATCTTTAGCCAATTCAGGCCGACATATTTCAATGGATGCTCCACTTATTGAAGGGGATGAATCTTCGTCGAGTATGTATGATGTGTTGACAAATGATTCACTCCCTGGCCCCGAAAAGGAACTTGTGGTTGAATCGCTGCGAAAAGACATTGAGCGCTCTCTTTCAACACTCACACCTCGTGAAGGGGATGTTGTTCGACTTTATTATGGATTAAATGGAAAGCACCCCATGACCTTGGAAGAAATCGGTGAACGTTTCGACCTTACTCGTGAACGGGTGAGACAAATAAAAGAAAAAGCAATTCGACGATTGAAACATGCTTCCCGAAGCCGGATGTTAAAATCATACCTGGGTTAAGCGGGATCGACATCAACAATTAGTCGAATCGATTTAAATGAAGGAGCGCTGTAAAAAGAGTCAACAAACTCTTTGATGCGCTCCTTTATCTTTTTATCCGATATGTCGCGCTCAATCCGTAGCTGTATCGTTTTCAAATAGAGGTTTTGGATGCGCCGCACCACGGGGAATTCTGGACCATTCACACGTTCGTTAAATACAGTACGTAGATTCTTTGCCAATTCTGCCGCCGCTAGATCGACCAAGTGCTCGTCGGAATGCTTCAAGGTGAACTGAATAATCTTGAAGAATGGGGGATAAAAGAAGTTTTTACGTTCGATGATTTCACTCTTGTAAAATCCAATGTAGTCGTGTTCAATGACTTTGCGAATGACCCAATGTTCAGGGTCTCCGGTTTGAATAACCACCTTACCGCGTTTGCCTTTTCTGCCGGATCGACCCGCAACCTGTGACATCAGGTGGTAAGAGCGCTCAAATGCCCTAAAATCTGGGCGATTGAGCATCATGTCGGCATCTAAAATTCCAACCAAACTGACATTGTCAAAATCGAGTCCTTTGCTCACCATTTGGGTGCCAATCAACACATCAATTTTTCGATTTTCAAAATCGCTTAATATGGTTTCGTAGGCATGCTTTGAACGTGTACTGTCCAGATCAAGACGTTTGATGCTGATGCCAGGGAAAATTAGGGACAATTCGTCTTCCACTTTCTCCGTGCCAAAGCCAATCATTTTTAAACGATTACTTCCACATGAACGACATGTCCCAAGGGGCGGTGAATGGTATCCACAGTAATGACATTTTAAGGAGTTGGAATGTTTGTGATAGGTTAATGACACATCACAGTTGGTGCATTTTGGTGTCCAGTTGCAAATCTCACAGCTCCATAATGGGGTATATCCACGCCTATTTTGAAACAAAATAATCTGTTCCTTGCGGCCTAATGCCTCCCGCATGTGTTCCACCAAAAAGGTCGTGAAATCGGATTGCATGCTTTTTTGTCTGCGCTCCTTTTTAACATCTGCACAAAATATCTCGGGGAGCTGAAGTCCACCAAAACGAGAGTTGAGTTCAACAAGACCATATTTTCCCGTTGTCGCATTGTAGTAACTTTCCATTGCTGGGGTTGCGGATCCAAGCAATACCTTTGCTTGATGAATGTTCCCCAATACGATGGATGCATCTCGCGCATTGTAACGTGGAGATGGGTCGTATTGTTTGAAACTTGATTCGTGTTCTTCATCAACGATGATGAGTCCAAGGTCTCTGTAGGGCAAGAATACAGCGGAACGGGCACCAAGGACAATTCGAAATTTATTGGGGTCATTTTGCAAGACATGGTTCCAGATTTCAACCCGTTCATTTTGGTTGAATTTAGAATGGTAGACCCCAATTTGTTCGCCAAAATAGGCCGATAGGCGCTGAATCAATTGTGTTGTGAGCGCAATCTCTGGCAAAAGAAAAAGCACTTGTTTTCCTTTGTCAAGTTGTTCTTGGATCAATTGAACATATACTTCTGTTTTACCTGAACCCGTTACGCCATGTAAAAGGGTTACATTGTGCGTATTAAAGCTCAGATGGATTTCCTCCAAGGCCCTTTGTTGATCCTCTGACAGGGCTTTAAATGATTTATCACCCAAGCCACTTTTTGTATAACGTGAAATTTGAACACGTTCCTGACAAATGATACCTTGCTTTTCTAAAGTGTTCAAGGTCGATTGGGAAATGCCTTTGTCAAGAAGTGTTTTTCGTTCGATGGGTTCTATGCCCAATGCGCTGAAATTTCCTTCTTGAAGGATGACCAAAAGAGTCTCAAGTTGTTGCTTGGCTGAATTTTTAGATTCGAGCCGTTGAATGTGTCCATTGAGTATATCCTCATTGGCACAGTCGTCAGAAAGTAAAATATAAACGGCTGTTTTTGCCGAAAATCGATCCTTTAGTGCTTCAACAGAAATCACAATATTCTTATCGATGAGTCGCTTAATGATGGGTTGAATGGTCTGAATGCCAACAATCTCAGCAATTTGTTTCAAATCAAGTTGCTCACTGATTTCCAAACTTTCAACAATCAAGGTTTCTCGTTCGTCCAAAGCGGTATTGACGAGGTCGGCATCAGGATGCAGCACTACCTTTGTTTCACTGGCCAGTTTAAAGTTGGCAGGCAAAGCGGCGTTCATCACATCACCAATTGGTGCCATGTAGTAATTTGATATCCACTGCCAGAACTGATACTGTTCTTGGGTGACAATGGGATCTTGATCTAGAAAATGCGCGACATACTTCGCCGTATACGCTGTAGGAGCGACATCTGTAGTACGAATGGCAATTCCCGTAAGCAGTTTTGACCTTCCAAAAGGCACGATGACACGCCCACCAATACGAATGAACTCATTCATTTCGAAAGGCACACGATACGTAAATTCGGTGTAGATAGGAACCGGTAGGATTACATCAACAAATAACGTTCTCCGTTCACTCATAATGTAAAGTTACAAGAATGATTGTCCCGAAAGAAATTGTTGAAAATTATTGGCAAGCAATTGACGAAGATAAATCTCCGGGATGCTGGCTACAGAACAAGTAGGTTCCAGTTATCGGTCCGTTGCACAATTCTGTTGTTGTTTTTCCTGAGAGCATTCGAACATTTGCATTGTCTGGGTTCACGAAGAACTTCTCTTTCTTGTAGGTTTGTCTGGATGAGAAGATTCCGATTACTCGCCCATTGCTCGATACAAGATTTGTAAAGGTTGGTTTGCTTTGCGCCAACGAGGAGCTCGGTTGATTTACTGTCATGTAATTGTATAAATCATCAGATCCACCTGTACATGTTACCTCTATTGAGTGGAAGCGACGCTGATCAATTGCAGCATTGTTTGAGGTATGGTCACGGATTAACTCAAAGAAAATTTTTCCATTCGCTGTAAAAGAAACCGAAGGAGATCCATCTACCGTTTCTGTTTCGCCAAGGTTCCAATCAAAGGATTTGAGGGTATAAGTCCCTGCTACACGCTCGTAAAAGTTTATTTTCAGTTTCGTATTCATGACACGCGCATTCCCTTTGGCTACGGCAACACCTGATGCGATGTAACTTCCTGGATTGTCGGCAAACTTGAATTGGAAATTTTGTAAGTCAACGGCGGTAGCTACGACACCATTCACCAATTTTGTTTCACCGTCAACTGTAAATTCACCACCATTCAAGGAAACATGTAATTTGTAGGTCATTGACGCATCCAAAGGAGCGTTGGAGGATGTTTTGAAGTAATATACTTTTTGTTCTGGTGCGTAGAAAACTCCATTTTCATTTTTGTTCGGAATGATGGTGTCCACCAATGTCCACTCACGGAAAACCGCACCATTTTTTGTCTCTTGAATGGTGGCGTCTACTTGAGAAAAATAGCTAGAGTCAGGAATCTGAGCAATCTCTAATGAATTTCCAGGCCCGATGAAAGCGCGCGTAATTTTTACATAATGTAGGGTGTCTTCTTGATCAAGAAGTCCAACAATCACTGCTGTTTCTTTAAAATCTCCCACCAAATTAATGTCCTCGGAGCATGAAGAAATACTCAATGCTACAAGTATGACTAAGGCAAAAATAGATCGTATTGGATTCATCAGTTTGATTATATAGTTGTCAAATATACTGAAATAAACAAAGGTGCAAACGGCCGAATGGGCATTAATCACGTACTTTATTCATTCCCATGGCGTGCAACATCCAGTTCGGTAAATATTTACCTGGCTTTCTGTGTTTTAAATTGATGTACCATCCCCATTTTCTCATGACTGGGACCTTATGCGTCTCTACAAATTCAATCCATGTCCCATCAGGATCTTCAATGTAGGAAAATCTTCCTCCTGCCTCGCCCATGTCAAACGTACCTGCGCTATCTACAGTAAAAGGATATCCTTTTGCTTCGCATTCTTTCTGAAATACATCCATTCCTTGAATGTCAAAACACAAATGAATGAAGCCCCAATCTCCCCAAAAGCGATTTTCGAAAATGGCACGAACATCAGTGCGGTCTATGGATTGAATGAGTTCAATTTCGGTAGGACCCAAGAGGCGTGCAAATGGTCCCTTTCGCGGTGCACTGTGCGTGAGCAGCACTCGTCTGTATTTTCCCGACCCACCCAAGGTGTTCAAATCTTCAAATTCACCAGTGACATCTGATTCAATGTGGTTATATCCTAAGATATCTTGGTATAAGGTCAATGCTTTGTCAATGTTTCGAACACCGATTACCGTTCCTGCTGCTCCTCCACACAAGGAGGGGTGACCAGAATTGGAAAAGTACCCACGACCTTCTACAATCTGAAAGATATTCCCATTAGGATCTTTGCAATAAAAGGTAGCTTTCCCATTCGCTGCGGTATATATTTCACTCAAATCTGGCGCGCCATTTTTTTTGAAATAAGCATGACTTTCGGCAACATTTCTTGATTTGATCTTGCAGATATACAATCCCGTATCTCCAGGTTGAATGGTGAAATCAGCTTTTTCTGTTGGACGACTCGTAAACTGCCAGATTTCAAATCCACCGCCACCTTCCATACTTAAAGCCAGGGTTGCAGTGCGCGAATGGACTTTTCCACCGGTGTAGCGGGTCATTAATGGGGCTTCTGCGGCTTCTTCAAATACCCTTACGTTCACACCAAAAAAAGTGCGGTACCATTTCCAAGCCGCTTGCACATCAGGGACACCAATTCCCATTTGCTGAATTCCGCAGATAATTTTCTCCATATTTTAGTTCAATGGCAGCAAAGATAGTATTGTTGACTTAACGAATTGCCCTTTCATTAAATAGAACATAGCCAAAACTTAACTGAAAACTGAAAGGAGTTTCCTGTTTTGGAAAATAATTGACTGTTGCGCGTATTGGTCCCACAAAGGAATGGTAAATCACAGATGCCGATGACATGTACGTCTCTCCTTTGAAGGGTTTGGAATACCCAAATGTCCCGTCGCTGTTTTGCTGAAGTGTAACAAATGGCTGATAAAAATAGCCGTCAAAACGCAGGTCAAGGTCCTTACGTGGAGAGAAAATTGCATTGATGCCTATTCCAAGGTACTGAGGTGAACGGTATTCTTTGAAAAAATGTGTTTCGGCATCGGGAACCAAAGAAAAAGAAGAGAGTGTTAATAAAGAGGCGGTGTAATTGGTAAATAGCGACTGGCTATTTAAAACTCCTTTTCCATGAATGCCAAGGTGAAAAAGAGGTTGGTCGATGAAGAAGGATTGGAATTCAGCTTTTAAGTTGACCCAACTGTGCTTATTCTGAACAATTTCATCTGTTTGTGATGTTGTTCCTGGGGTATATTTTTCTTTTCCTGTAACGTACCTTGCCTTGAAAATGAAATAGTGCCCCGAACTGGCAAATTGCTTGCGATTCAATGAGTTCTGGACAAATTGCCAACTGTAGGTGTAGCCGTTAAAATTGGTGACATCTGAGGTATCTTTGTTGCTGAAGTTTTCTGATTGATAATAATCGTCTTCGAGGATGAAATAGCGTGCGTCGAAGGAGCTTTTTGTTGTATTTCCAATGGGGTGGTCAAACCGTGCACCATAGTACATTTCATTCTGAACAAGAAATGAAGGTTTAACATCTTCAAAGAATGTAGCGAAACTTCGGAAATAGTCCCAACGGTTCATGGTGAAGTATCCTGAAAGAGAGACGGGATAGACAGAAGGAAAATCAATGGTGTACTCGAGTTTTGCTGACCCGTAAAATTTCCCGAAGTAGGATGAGGCACGAATGGTCGAAGCGGTTTTGCCAATAACACGATACGATAAGCCAATGAATCCAGTGTTTACCGGTCTTGACGAAAAATGGCCGCCCACTTCCAACTTAAACGCCTTCGATTTTTTTGCTTCAAGGTTGAGGTGATAGGTGCTGTCTTTCAGCGTAATGAGCGGGTACAGAAACGCAAGTTGACTCGTCGCATTGAGTCGGTAGTAGCGTTTTTCAATTGTTTTAAGGGGCAAAACTTCACTTTTTCTTTCGCGGATCAATGAAGATGTCACAAAGTTTAGTGGACGTTTGTATCCTGAAATGGTCTTGATGGAACTAACCGTTAATGGGACTATTCCCTCACGAAATGCTTTTCGTCGCTCTGCCAATTCTTCTGCCGGAATTCTTCTTGTGACATGCAGTGAGATGGAGTCAATGTACAACAGGGCATTTTGATAACCATCTTCAATGGCACGCTTCACATTTTCAAACTCAAAGGTAGAAACACCGGTTTTCGGCTGTATGATGATGCCTGCATCACATGGAAGATTATAATCGGAGTAGGACACAAGCATGTTGGTCAATTGACTAATGAGGTCGTCTTCAGAGGGTGGTTTTGCATTGTTGGACACATTGCTACCAATGATATAGTCAGGATTGAAGTCAGTATACATGACATTCGCTGGGAAGTTGTTGTAAAGTCCACCGTCAAAGAGCAGCGTGCCATTCACGCGAATAGGAAACAAATAAAAGGGAAAGGTCATCGACGAACGAACGGCTTGATTGAGCGGGCCATGGTCAAATACGACACTTTTTTTATGGGTGATATCGCTTGCCACACATCGGAAAGGGACAAATAAACTGTCGAAATTGTTTCCATAAGACGCGCCCGTGGTTCCGAGTATTTTTAACATTTCAAAATCCAGAAAAGAGGAGGATATAAAGTTTGTGGGCAAGGATTTTTTAATGATGCTATCTCCCGAGAAGGAAAGATCGACCATTGATGCGTTGTACTCTTGTTCCTTGTAAAGAAAGTGTTGTGTACTTTTTAATTTCCCCTGTGTCATCAATTGAAAATCGTCGCTCAACACATACGCTTCAATTTCTGCAGGGCTGAATCCACTGGCATAGAGTGAGCCAACAAGAGCACCTGCAGATGTGCCGGTAATGTAGTCAATGGGAATGCCCTTTTCTTCAAGTGCTTTAAGGACGCCAATGTGTGCCAATCCAGTGGCACCACCACCACTCAAAACGAGTCCAACCTTTTGTCCGTGCGTAATTCCACCCCAAAGCAATAGGCACAGACAGAAAACATGACGTTTTATTGGGTTCAATTTCGTTCTTTTGTACAAAGTAAAAGGAAATTAATCATAAAAAGGCAAAGATGGGAACAGAGATGAAGGAGCAAGACCGTAAAATGGTGATTACATTGAAGACATTTTACGGTTTGGAGGAGATTCTGAAAGAAGAATTGGAGGAATTGGGCTTCTCAGATGTTGTACTTTTAAACCGCGCCGTTCAAATCAAGGGAAATTGGAATGATGTTTATTTTTTAAATCTGCATTGCCGTTGTGCGATCTCAGTTTTACTTCAATTGGCTGTTTTTGAGCTGAAATCAGAAGACGATTTATATACCCGATGCGCCAAGATGAATTGGACTTCACTTTTCGATAAAGACAAAACATTTGCTGTGAAGGGTGCGATATTTTCTGATTTGTTTCGCCATTCCCAATATCCATTTTTAGTGGTAAAGGATGCTATCGCTGATTCATTCCGAGACAAATATGGGGAACGTCCTGATGTCAATGTGAAAACCCCACAGGTGATGATCGATTTGTATGTCAACAACAAAACGGCTACGATTTCTTTGAATACGAGTGGATTGCCTTTGTTTCAACGAGGTTATCGTGAATCAGTAGGGGAGGCGCCCATCAATGAGGTTGTGGCTGCTGCGCTAATTCGCATGAGTGGTTGGGACCGTAAATCGACTTTTGTGGATCCATTCTGTGGATCGGGTACAATCTTGATTGAGGCAGCGTTGTTAGCGACCGGAATTCCATCGAATATCGAGCGTCAGCATTATGCGTTCAAGAATCTATTGAATTATGATGCTGAGGTATGGGATGAAATGTATGAGGAGGCCAATAAGAAAGTGAGAAGTTTGCCTTGCCGCATCATTGGATCTGATGTAAGCGATGAGATGGTTACCAAGACACGTCGCAATTTGCGTGGCTTCTCATTTGGTCGATTTGTGGAGACTTCGGTGTGTAGTTTTGATGAGGTGAAGCGTCCAGAAGATCATGGAACGATGATTACCAATCCGCCTTATGGAGAACGCTTGGAAGTGGACGTGGAAGAGATGTACGATGCTTTGGGGACATGGATGAAGCACGAAATGAAAGGCTTTGAATGTTGGGTTATTTCTTCAAGCGAAGAAGGATTCAAATCTCTTGGCTTGAAGCCAGACAATAAAATTAAATTGTTCAACGGTGAACTTGAATGTAGCTTCAGAAAGTACAGCATCTATGACGGCTCGAAGAAAGCGCAAGCTGTTGTTGAATAGTTACTAGTGACCAATGACTAGTTACGAATTACGAATTACGAATTTGGTGGCTCCGCCGCAGAGGACACGCGCTAAAAAAAAAAGTTACGAGTTACGGAGTTATGAGTTAAGAATTACGATCAAGTCTCTTGTCTTTGTTCCCTTGTCTTTCAAACTTCGAAGCTCAAAGAGCGAAGAAGTGTCCTTTGTCTAAAATTAATTAGTAACTAGTCATTCGTAATTAAAACAAAAAAAAGCGCCTTTCAGCGCTTTTTTTATCTTTTCGAAATCTCTACGTACTCTCTTGTCGTTTCACCTGTATAGATTTGACGTGGACGTCCGATTGGCTCTTTGTTCTCTGTCATTTCTTTCCATTGTGCAATCCATCCTGGTAGACGCCCCAAGGCAAACATCACAGTAAACATTTCGGTTGGGATACCGAGTGCCTTGTAAATGATTCCAGAATAGAAGTCAACATTCGGATACAAGTTGCGCGCCTTGAAGTATTCGTCTTCCAAAGCTACTTTTTCCAATTTCTTTGCAATCTCCAACATTGGGTCGTTGATACCCAATTTTAGAAGGATATCATCACATGCTGTTTTAATGATCTTTGCTCGTGGATCGAAGTTCTTGTACACGCGGTGTCCGAAGCCCATCAATCTAAATGGATCTTCTTTGTCTTTTGCTTTAGCCACCCACTTGTCAACATCGCCACCATCTTGGTGGATTTGCTCCAACATTTCAATCACCTCTTGGTTCGCACCTCCGTGAAGTGGTCCCCAAAGTGCAGAAATACCAGCTGAAATCGTTGCGTATAAGTTTGCTTGTGACGAACCTACGATACGCACTGTCGAAGTTGAACAGTTTTGCTCGTGGTCTGCATGTAAGATCAAAAGTTTGTTCAATGCATTGACAACAACAGGATCAACATTGTAATCCTCAGTTGGCATAGCGAACATCATGTACAAGAAATTCTTGCAGTAATCGTATTCGTTTCGTGGATACATGAACGGGTGACGCATCGCGTTCTTGTATGACCAAGCAGCCAATGTTGGCAACTTCGCAAGAAGGCGGTGAATCGTTAAGTTTTTAGCTTCTGGGCTACGATTAGGGTCCAATGATTCTGGATAGAACGTTGAAAGCGAGCAAATCATAGATGAAAGTACTCCCATTGGATGTGCTTTCGCAGGATATGCTTCGAAGAATTGTTTCATGTCCTCGTGCACAAGGGTATGCTTCTGAATGCTCGTTTTGAATTCATCCAACTGCGCTTGCGTTGGCAATTCACCGTAAATCAACAAATAAGCGACCTCAAGAAATGTGGCATGATCCGCCAATTGCTCAATTGGATACCCTCGGTAACGAAGAATACCTTCTTCCCCATCAAGAAACGTTATTTTACTCGTCGTAGCACCGGTGTTTTTGTAGCCCGTATCTAGTGTTACATAACCTGTTGTATCTCTTAGTTTGCTGATGTCGATCGCTTTTTCATTTTCGCTACCAACAATTACCGGGAATTCGTAAACCGTGCCGTCAAGTTCAATTTTCGCAACGTTACTCATGATGATATCCTAATTAATTATAAATTTTCCCGACTAAGTTAACAAAGAAAAATCAATCTTTTATCACGCAGATGAAGGGAATGTTAAAAAAATGCAAGTTCTGTTCAACGACAGTTTTCAGAGACCGAATTATAGGTTGTTCAAGGTGTAGTTCAACATCATGTTAAAAAGATGATTTCGTGTGTTGCCACCGTAGATTCCATGGTTTTTGTTTGGATAAATGAATAAGTCAAATTGCTTATCTGCTTTTACCAGGGCATTGATCATCTCCATCGTGTTTTGGTAATGTACATTGTCATCGGCCGAACCATGAATCAACAAGTATTTGCCTTTGAGCTGTTTGACAAAATTTATTGGTGAGTTTTCATCGTACCCACTTGCGTTTTCTTGTGGCGTGCGCATGAATCGTTCGGTGTAGATGTTGTCGTAATACCTCCAGCTTGTCACTGGAGCTACTGCAATGGCCATTTTAAAGACTTCGGCACCTTTTGTAATGGCCAGGGATGACATGAAACCGCCGTAGCTCCAACCCATGATTCCAATTCGGTTAGGGTCAACGTATGATAGCGCTTGAAGAGTTTTTGCAGAATTGATGATGTCTTCGGTCTCCAATTTCCCAAGTTGTAGGTAGGTGCTTTTCTTAAACTCAGTTCCTCGATACATCGTTCCACGCGGGTCAACTGAAACAATGATATAGCCTTTTTCTGCGAGCAACTGGTGATACATGTAATCATTCCCATCCCACGAATCGGTGACTTCGTTATGCCCCGGTCCTCCATAGATGTTCATATATACAGGGTATTTTTTGGTTGGATCAAAATTCGCTGGTTTTAGGATCGAAGCATTCAGTTTCACACCATTGGCATCGAGAAGAATGAATTCTTTTTTCCCAAGGGAATAGGCACTCAATTTCTTGTTTAATGCAGCATTGTCCTCAAGTACTCGGAGCGTTTTTCCATCATTTGAACATAGGGTGTACACAGGTGGAGTGTTTGCATCTGACCATGTTTTCACAAAATACTTCATGCCTTCGGTAAATTCAGCACTGTTATAACCGTCTTCACTGCTGATTGCTTCCTTTCCCTTTCCATCCAATCCGATGCGGTAAATGCCTTTGTAAATGGCTCCTTTTCCCGCTTCAGCATAATAAATCTTACCATTGGCCTCGTCGATGCCATAAAACTCAATCACATCTCCACCGTTGGTGATTTTTGTATTCGTCCCGTCAAAGCTCAATTTGTAGATGCGGTTAAATCCATCAGCCTCGGAGGTGCGAAGTATGGTGTTCCCATCTTTCAAAATCAACAGATTGTCATCTATTTCTACATACGTTTTGGACGTTTCTTCAAAGAACACCTTCTGTGACATTTTTTTTTCTGTAAGGTCAATCAAATGGTATTTTAACGCATTTTGGTGTCGGTTTAATGTTTGAATAACCAATTGGTTCTTCGATCCCGACCATTGAAGACGAGGGATGTACTCGTATTCACCCAAGTTGATTGCTGTAATTTTTCCATTGGCCGTGTTTACGAGGTGCGCACTTACCTTGCTGTTGGCTTCACCAGCTTTTGGATATTTGAAGGTATATTTCTCTGGGTAAAGTTCTTCATAATACATCATTGTAAATTCTTTCACTTCTTTTTCGTCGAAACGTAAAAATGCAATGTGCTTGCTGTCGGGAGACCAACCATAAGCTTTTGTAATGCCAAATTCTTCTTCATACACCCAGTCTGTCGTACCGTTAATGATTTTGTTGCGCTTCCCATCAGTTGTCAGTTGTGTAACTTTTCCTGACGCTACATCTTTGATGTAAAGGTCATTTTTGTGAATGTAAGATACCTTTTTGCCGTCAGGAGAATATTCCGCAAGTGTTTGTGGTTGGTGCTGATCGTCTAGCAAACTGAGTTTTTTAGTTTTGATGTCGAACAGATAATACACGGCGGTAAAACTTCTTCGGTAAATGGCTTCAGTATTTGTCGTGAGGAGCACTTTCGTTTCGTCGTTGTTGAAGAAGTAATCGTCGAATTGAATGGCTTGGCCATTGATTTTTAGATCACTTGTTTCGAAGAGGACCTCACCCTTGCCATTTCCCTCTGTAATCAAGTATTTCACAACGGCTTGACGACCTTCCTTTGCTTCGGCCTTCGTGTAATGCAAGCCATCGTTCATGGATGCGAAACCGTCAATACCACTTGAACGGAACTCGTAGGTTTTCCAAATTTTTTCGACCGTAATTTGAGATAAAACGGTCATGTTAATCAGCAAGAATAAAGCGAGAATGCGCATAATAGTGTTTTTATTGAAAAGCGAAGATAGGAATTGTTTTGGACAGATGAATTGGAGTAGGGGGAAACAAAAAGAGCCAGCTGATGGGCTGACTCTCTTTAAAATGTGTTTTGATTATCTTACAAATACACGGAAAGTTTTTCCTTCAACTTGGATCAAGTAAAGGCCACTTTTCAATGTGATTTGTGTTTGTTTCGTTGAAAGTACCTTCGCTCCCAATGTGTTGTACACATCGATGGTCGCGTTGTTTGCATTTTTCACGTTAATCACACCATTTGATGGATTTGGATAAATCACGATTTCTTCAGTTGTTGCCTCATCCAGTCCAGCACCGAATACCAATTCTACATCGGCAGCGTTGCGAGGAAGGATTTTAAATGCAGCAAAAGAGTGATTCACTTCACCTGTAACATTGTACACTGCACCAACTGCAGGAACTGGAGTTGTTAAGTACATGAAGTCATCTACTTTGATTGGACCAGTACCATCGCTCACTGTCCATTCGTTGAATGAATCAGGAATAGCTGTTACGGCTGCGTTGCTTACTTTAACCAACATACTTTCGTACATCTCAGCATTCACGTCAATTGTACTCAGGTTCAACGCTGGATAAGCAGTGTAAGATCCAACGTTTGTAAATGATGTAACACCACTGATTTGTGTTGTTTTTTCAGTACTTGCTCCAGGTGCATATTCAACAATTGAACCCGATACCAATACGCTATCACCTAGTGCGACAGAGTTGTTCCCGAAATCATACACATAAATTCCGCTGAATCCTGATGTTCCATCCTGAATCCAAAATCCACTTCCTAATTTGAATCCAGATACTCGCCCACCGACAGTAACCGATTGACCAGCCATGTCTGAAAGGTCACCCCCAGTTGTCGCTTGTGCTTGAGCTATTGACATTGGAGGAGCTGTGATTCCATTCTCTAGAATTTGAATGTCATCCAATTCCCAAGTGGCAGCCGCTGTAGTTGTACTCGCGTAAACGTATGCTACACGCACAGTTGCAGTACCATTGTAAGTACTCAAACTAACGTTTCCCGAGTTTACAAATGCAAATCCACCTGTAGATAGAGCACATGAAGATGTGATGTCTGTCCAAGTAGCAGCAGATGGAGCACCAGATGTGTAGTTTGTCGATACTTTCACAGCGATAGGTGCACCGGCGTAGTTTTTCGCGTTATTGAAATTCAACATTGGGTTTGTTGCAGTTGACAAATTCACTACTGGAGAAATGAACCAGATTTCAGTGTTGTCATTGGTAGCTCCATTATACCCCGTAGCTTTCAAATAGTAATCCGTTGGTGAACCAGTATTTGTTACTGTCCAGTTGACGGCACCAACAACCGCTTGATTTGCCCATCCTCCGGATGTCAATGATTGGTCTTGAAAATCCTTCAATGGAAGGTAGGTTTGCGCGGATACGCAGTGCCCAAGGGCGATTAGAGAAACAAGTAAAACTTTTTTCATGGTTTGATTTTTAAATTATTGGATCAATCTTTTATTATGATATCATCGATTTCCCAAGTACTTCCGTTTGTCGCTGTACCGGTATATTTAAATGCCACGTGGACATTGGATGATAAAAATGACAGAAGGCTAACATCCCCAGAGTTCACCCAGCTCCATGCGCCAGAAGATAAAATTGGAGATATTTGAACCCATGTTGCTGTTGAAGGTGCACTAAAGCCGTCGTAATTCGTGGAAACCCATACTGAAAGTGGTGTTCCTGAATAGTTGTAGGCATTTTGGAAGGACAATTTTGGAGCTGTAGCACCAACCAAATTCATGGTAGGCGAAATCAACCATGTCTCACAAGCCAAGTTAGCACCACCAATGTAATTCGAAATTTGTCCATAAGCTGAACCAAAAACAGCTCCCTGAGTATTGGCTGTCCAACTTACGCTACCATTCACCAATTGAACTGACCAGCCACCTGAAGTGATGTTTTGGTCTTCAAAATTCTTGCTCGCATAAACTGTTGGCTGACAAGAAGGATTCGGTAAAACGATGTCAGAAGTTCTACGCAAGTACAACTGTAAATCGGCATTGTATCGTCCAAGGATTGCCGTTACAGTTCCATTGCCAGCAGGAACAGTTTCACCAGCAAATTTTGAGTACCCGCTTGTTCTCATGAGAATTGAACTTCCCGAGCATTCCAAAAGCGTGATGTTCTTTGACAATTGATTAGTAGCGTCGGCGAATGTGTTGCCCGCGTCCATATAGCTAAACTCAACGTTAGAGATGCGAACCAAGCGAGACTCTAAAGATGGATCTGTAAGCACTTGAGCCATCGTTACATCAACTGGAGTTACTTGAACTCCTGTTTTCAATTTTACGACACTCTTATTTACATCGACAGAGTCCAATTGAAGAATCCCATTGTACTCGCTTAATATCGCTCCATTCAAATTAATACGAATGGAATCTCCTTCGTACAAGCCACCTGAAGCAGTGATACGCACATTCAATCCAGACTGACCATCAGTTACATATACATTCTTGTACAAGTTCCCAGAAACCTCATCCGCAGTAACCAAACAATACAGATTGGTGTCGCCATCACCGAAGTGGATGGTAGTTCCTTGATAAAGCGCACGAAGCTCAGTGACATCGAGTTTAGCACTTTCAGGAATTTCCTTGTAAGGTGGATTGTCGATTTCTTTGCGACAGCTTGACAAAGAAAAAACGGCAAAGAGGGCCATCATCAACCCTGTTATTGATACATGTTTCATTCGCTTCATATTAAAAGAGATAAGTAACCATTAAGAAATAAGATGTTCCATACATATACCCATATTTAGGTGGGAATCTGCCTATGTTGTTTGAATCGAAACGCAATTGTTCAAATCCTCCCGTGCGGAAGCTTGTATTGTTTAAAATGTTATTTACGGAGGCTGAAAGACGAATCATTTTGTCTTTGATCTTGATTGATCCACCAATGTACATGTCCAACGTATAATTGTTGTCGAAGAACTTGTTCGTTTTCAGTGTATGAATGACCGTTTCACCTACAATTTCATTCCATTGTGGGTCAGAAGGCGTATATTTTGCTAAAGCCTCTTCTGTTCTACGTGCTGGATTTGGATCGATGTAGATGTTCGTGAAATAGTTAAATGACGCACCAACAAACCAGTATTTAGGTGAGCTGTACTTTAAGCCAATTGATCCTGCTGTTTGCGGCATTCCTCCAATGTGGAAGTTTTTCAAATAAACTGTTTGATCTTCAGCGATAACAACTGGTGAATTATTTACTGTCACGGTTGCTACCGGACGAGAGTTGTAAAGGTATTGTCCTGTACCAAAAGCGGCACTTACAGTCCAGTCAGTGGCAATCGTCGCCTCAGCACCCAACTCAATTCCCGAATACAATTGATCAACATTTGTCATCGTATAATTGACAAAGTTGCGGTACAAATCATGGTAGAAAGTCTTGGAATACGTTCCGTCATTGATTTGAGAATAATAAGCTGTAGCACGCGCTCTAAAATTTGGATAGCGCACTTGGTAGTTGATGTCACCTGACATAATTTGCATGTTCGTCATGCCATCCACTGTTTTGTCACGGTTTCTTGGCGAGATATAGACATTGTAACTGTAGGGTGCTTTCGTTTGATAAAGCGCATTGATATTAATGAAGTGACGACCAGTGATTTTATAAACCAATCCACCTTTAACACCGTAGTTGATGTAATTGTGCTTTTCACCAACACCAAATGACTCATTTGGAAATTGACCATTGCGCATATTTCCTTCACGGAAAAAATTCGTGTGTGACAACTCTAAAGCAGCATACCAATCAATTTTCTTTCCTTGATCTTTGATTTGCCCAAAAACAGTTTGTGTATTCACGTGCATGTTGTAATCGTAACCAAATGTTTCACCTTGAGCGACAAGGTGATTGGGTAAGTCGATGTTGTTTTGCGAGATGTTTGGATCAGCAAACGATTGCTCTGCAAATTGATTCACATCCAACCAATAGTCTCCCCCCATTAGGTCGAGCATTTTTCTGTAGTTGCGACTTACATAACGATCAATGTTGATTCCGCCGGAAAAAAGCATCTCATCACTCAATCGTCGCGTGTAAATAGAATTAAATCCGAGTTGCAACGGGTCAGAACGGTATTCTTCCATGATGTAACGTGAACGTTTAAACTCAAGCGAATTTCCTGCTATACCATCAATGTTGTTTTGGGTAAATAGATTGTTGTAATTCGCATTGTAAAGTCCATCCCAATTGATTTGACTCACCGATTGATCACTGCCCCAAGCAGCTGTTGCTTGAGCAGAAGCAGTGGGGTCAGTCGTTGCCGTGTAACTTGGAAGGTACTTGTAATAATCAGGACGCGGATCTTGTGCGTCGTTCCAATTTAAGTTTGAATTTCCAGTTTTCCCAAATGTTCCGTACAACGCTGAGTTAACGGTAGTATTCTTATTTGGAGTCCAATAGTGATTCAAGAAAACAGATGGACGGTGATTGTTTCGTTCGTGGGCATTGCGCTTCACTTGTTCTCCCGTATTGCCATCTGTCTGCCAACCCCAATATGGATTGTAGTAATTGTTTTCTGTTAGGTTGAATGCCTCTTGAACAGCGATTCCAGAACGGCCTTGCACTGTTGGTGCTCCGAACCCTACTAGCCCGATGCTGTGTTTCGCATTTATTTTCTTTTCGACAGAGAGGAAATAACTCGCTCCACTAAAATAGGTACCTTCCACATATCCCTCCTGACTCCAGCGGTATGAGCCAGAGAAGGTTACCGCCCAACCATTGGACATTTGACCTGTTGAATGGGTAAACATCAGTCGATTTCGATACGTGCGATTGGTCATTGCATAACTTACACGCGATTCTTTTTTGTCTGCCGAAGCGCGAAGATCCATGTTTGAAAATCCACCAACTCCGCTGAAATTGTAGTTAGACGAACCTAAACCAATGCCAGATTCTGGATATCGTGTCACATCATTTAATCCACCCCAATACGAGTAAATTCCCCACCCCATTTCTGGGTCATTCATTGGAACACCATTGATCAATACAGAATATTGGTCTGATTCAAGACCACGAATTTGATAGCGCGCATTGCTGAAATTGAATCCTGCAATACTCGCGAAAACATCACGGGATGATTGTAATAATGTGGAGATGTCTTGATTCTGTGCATCGTTCTCCAAGTCATCCGCGGTTAAACTGAAGACAACCACTTCACTGGTGTCTTTTAATTTAAACGTTGAGTCCGGAACCTGTGTCCAGGAAGTTAAGGGAAGCAATAAAAGGATTAAACCTGTAGCTCTGCGCATCTGATGTTTCTTATTAACGACGCAAATGTACATTAAAAAAGCACAAATTTTGAGATTTCATAGGAATTTAACCTTAAACGTTTAAGTATTATTCCTGTGTGAAGAGCGTGATACAATCCAATTTTATTTTGTTCTTTTGCAAGCATGAGAATTTGGTTTTTATTTAGCGTTGTTTTCATCCAATTTAGTTTCGCTTTTGGACAGCAATTGGTTGATGGAAAACAATACAATGTAGTGTGTGTCGGCTTCTACAATCTTGAGAATTTACACGATACCATCATTGATCCTGACCCAAACAAGGTCTTGCAAGATGATTTTACTCCAAATGGAGATAAGCATTTTGATTCGAAGAAGTATCAACAGAAGTTGGAAAACATGGCACGTGTCATCGCCGATTTAGGAACGGATAGTCAACCTGATGGTCCGGCTGTATTGGGCGTATGTGAAATAGAAAACATAACTGTGCTTCAAGATTTGGTCGCGATGCCATCCATCAGTGGACGGAACTATAAAATCGTTCACTACGATTCGCCAGATCGACGCGGTATAGATGTGGCCTTGCTGTATCAAGAGAAGTATTTTCAATATGAATCCTCGGCACCATATACCGTCAAGGATCCAAATGACACAAGTTTTTACACACGCGATCAGTTGCTGGTGAATGGAAAAATTGCTGGTGAATCGTTCCATTTTATTGTAGCACACTGGCCATCGAGAAGAGGTGGAGAGCGCAGAAGTCGTCCAAAACGAATGCTCGCTGCTCAGCTGGGAATGAGCATTATGGATTCAATTCGTAAGGTGGAGCCCGAAGCGAAAATCATTTACATGGGAGACTTGAATGACGATCCAGTAAGTTACAGCATAAAAAATGTCATGTTGACAGAAGGAGATATTACGAAAGTTCAGCCAGGACAGCTTTATAATCCAATGGAAAAGCACTTTTTGCAAGGGATCGGTACATTAGCGTGGAGAGATTCATGGAATTTGTTTGATCAATTCATGTGCACATCAACAATGGTGGAAACGGGGAGTGACTTTTCGACCTATAAATTATTCAAAGCGAAAGTATTTAATGCAGCATATTTGAAAGGAGCAACAGGCAGTTTCGCGGGTTATCCTTTCAGAACCTATGTAGGTTCAAATTGGCAAGGTGGGTTTAGTGATCACTTTCCGGTGTATCTTTACCTCATCAAAGAAAAACTGTAAAAATGAAATTTAAATCACTGCTTTGGGGTTCCGCTTTGGTTCTCAGTATTCAAGGTGTACAAGCGCAGGATACCATCAAATTTATGACGTACAACATCTTGAATTATCCAGATGTGAATACGTCACGCATTGCTTACTTGAAGACCATCGTTCAACACATCAAGCCTGATGTATTCTTGGTGAATGAAATCACTCAACCTGTTGGTGCGACCAATATTATTTCGCAGGCACTGAATCAGAATGGAATTACGTATTATGCACAATCCTTGTATGTGCAAAGTCCAGACGATGAAAATATGCTGTTTTACAATACGCAGAAATTGGGTCTTGTGGATCAAAATACAATATCTACGTCACTCCGTGATTTCAACGAATACATACTTTACTACAAAGAGCCCGGAATGACAGCACAATCGGACACGGTGTATTTCTATGTGTATGCAGCCCACTTGAAGGCTGGAAATACGGCTTCTGATATCGCTCAAAGAGGCTCGGAAACAGCAGTGTTGAAAAGTTATTTGTCCACACGGTCATATGCTGAAAATACAGTTGTTGCAGGTGATATGAACGTCTACAACAACTCTGAAGCAGCCTACATTAACCTTACGGGTTCTACTCAAGCGAATCTATACGATGTGGTCGGAAGTGGAATTTGGCACTCCAATGCTTTCTACAAGATGCATTTTACACAAAGTACTCGAATTGTAGCCATCGATGGAGGCTCAACCGGTGGCATGGATGACCGCTTTGATATGGTTTTATTTTCGGACGACATGCAAACAGGTACAAAGGGTGCTAAATACATTTCTGGCACTTACCGCGCTGTCGGTCAAGATGGACTGCGCTTGAACAGTTCACTCATTGACCCCTTGAACAATTCGGAACCTACGAATGTCATCAATGCACTATACTACATGAGTGATCACCTTCCTGTCTATATGGAGGTAGCCGTTGGTGGAAATGTGGGTGTAAATCAGGAATCAATTGCTCCGTTGAAAGTCTATCCTGTACCGGCGAATGATTTGCTTTACGTAAAAGTTGATGCTGCTGTGAAATCAATAGATTTGATTGATTTATCTGGTCGTATTTTAACCTTATCGCCTGAAATTTCTGGAAATGTTCTAAAATTGGATGTTGCATCCTTTGCCACGGGGAGTTATTTGCTTCAAGTGGAAACTTCCATCGGTTCTTACACAGAGCGCATCATCATCGAGTAATGCGTTTCGGAATTATTGCGCTACTCGTTCTTTTTCTTGGTGCATGTGCATCAACGGATACGATTGCCGTTCATCCGGAAATGTTGCCTGTAAAATCAGATTCTTTATCTTCCAATGCATTAACTGCCATTGTTGGTCCTTACCGCGATTCGTTGAGGGGTGAAATGGATCGGGTAGTGGGATTCTCCCCACTGAATATGATCGCCACTCGGCCTTCATCTCCACTCATGAATTGGGTGGCTGACGCCATTTTTGCTGACCAAACACGCACAGTTCGTCTGAGTACTCCAACGTTTTGTTTGCTCAATAAAGGCGGAATTCGTTCGACCATCAACAAAGGAAATATCACCTTTGGCGATGTATTTAAGTTAATGCCCTTCGACAATCAAATTGTGTGGGTGCAATTGCCCATCGAATGCCTCAAAGATATCGAAACGTATGTTCGGACATCGGGAGGAGAGCCCATTGCCAATGCGCGCATCGAAAACGGGAAGTTGCTCATCAATGGTATGCGCCAAGATGCGACACATTTTTGGGTAATTACCTCCGACTATTTGATGAATGGTGGAGACAAAGCCACATTTTTCAGCAAACGAACGGAGGTCAACAAAACGGGGCGCTTGGTGCGCGATGCACTTATGAGTGAAATTCAACTTGCGGGGACAATCAGCGCTGACACCACGCTACGTATTTCTTTTTAACATGGATAGAAGGTCTTTTCTCGGAACTGGGTTTTTGGTCACAGGCGGCGTATTGATTTCACCGACGCTCTTGGCCGCGGAAAACACAAAGCGCCTCAAAAAGGTAACGATCTTGCACACCAACGATACCCATTCGAACATCGATCCTTTTCCAGACAATCACGCGAAGTTTCCTGGCATGGGGGGAGTTGAGAAGCGCATGGAGCTGATAGAAAAGATTCGTTCCGAAGAAGAACATGTGCTGCTCTTGGATTCCGGAGACATCTTTCAAGGAACGCCTTATTTCAACAAGTACAAAGGTGTATTGGAAATGAAATGCATGAGTGCTTTGGGTTACGATGCCGCCACCATGGGGAATCATGATTTCGATGGTGGGATGGATGGCTTTCTCAAGGCGACTGAGTACGCAGATTTTTCCTTTTTGTGTGCAAATTATGATTTCACGGATACCATTTTGAACCAAAAGACACAACGCACCAAAGTGTTTAAAAAAGGAGGGGTGAAAATTGGTGTATTTGGTGTGGGGATCGAGTTGAAAGGTTTGGTTCCAGAGACCATTTATGGCAAAACACAGTACCTCGATCCGATGAAAGAGGCCAATGCTTGTGCGCTCGAATTGAAAAAGCAGGGCTGTGATGTGATCATCTGTTTATCACATCTGGGATACGAGTATGGCGATGCACAGGTATCCGACAAAGTTTTGGCAGCCAACAGTGAGCACATTCACCTGATCCTTGGAGGACATACCCATACTTTTTTGGCCGTACCCACACAGGTGAAGAATCTTGCTGGAAATACTGTTCTGATTAATCAAACAGGTTGGGGAGGAGTTCATTTGGGCCGTCTCGATTTTTACGTTGACGATCAGTTGTTTGCGAAAAAAGAAATGGTGGTGGTGCAATAAGTCGAAAGATTTTACATTAACTTCGTTCACAAAAATAAAAGAACCATGATAAAAGAAATTTCTATTCTCTTGCTGAGCACCCTAACTTTTGGTGCGATGGCACAAGATCAAAAAGTGGTCATTATCGATAAAGGGTCAAGCTACAATGCACCTAAAAAACGCAAGGATCCACTTGTGACCAATAACCTCAATATCATTAAAATCAGTCCGCTGCAATTGTTGGTCGGCGAGATAAATCTTGGTTACGAGCGCGTATTGAATGAAATGTCGAGCGTGGATTTCGAAATCGGTCCAACCTTGTCAAACATTCGATTGAGTGTTCAGGGGAATCATTTTTTTGACCCAGGATTTGGTCCAAGTGTCGAACGAACTTCGGGGGTTGGATTTTTCTTTGGAACAGGATACCGCATGTATCCACTTCGCGGTGGTTTGGCACCAAACTGGTTTTATGTGTCTCCCGTGTTTAAATTCCGCCAAATGAATTATGGATTCCGCGATTATTCCAATCTTCTTCCTAATGTTAAGGGAAGCGAAAAAGATTTTAACTTCTCGTTTAATTTCGGTTCCCAATTCTGGTTGGAAGAGAAATTCTCCTTGGATGTATTCGCTGGAATTGGTTTGGCGTACGAAAGCTATAAAGATTACTTCATGACATCTGTTTACAACGGAACAACAGGATTGTACGACTATCAATGGCAACAAGATAGCTACAGCGGAGTTCGTTTCTTGTTCACTGGAGGTGTGAAAATTGGTATTGCGCAGTAACATAAGAGTTACGAGTTACGAATTGCGAGTTTGGTGGCTGAGGTTCTCGAAGCCACGAATTACGAGTTTTCGAAGAACAATCAAGTCCTTTGTCTTTCAGTAATGAATTACTAATTACTAATTACGAGTTACGAGTTACGCGTTAGAAGATTTGGTGGCTCCACCGCAGCGGACAAGTGAGCTGCTTTGGCAGTCTCGAAACCCTTAGTTTTCGAAG
>CALPWQ020000002.1 GCA_943327315.2 Chitinophaga pinensis | reverse complement strand
GCGCCACTAATTGATCATACAGGAATTACAAATGGCTTAGGTCAAGAAAATTTGGTGTTGTACTACCAAGAGTATTATGACGTATATATCGGGATTTGGGGACATGTTTCCGCATGTTCGACTATGCTAATTGATCAAAATACAGGTTCCGTTCAATTCATTTTACCTAAAGGCTATTTCGATGACTTCAAAATTGACCTTGGATGGGCTGTGAATAGTTCTGCGGTGAGTGGCCGCTGGGAACTAGGAAAACCAAACACGACAGATAGTGGATCAGCACCAGCGCTGGATGCCGAATTTGATTGCGGTATATCTGCATATGTTACAGGGAATGATGTTTCGCTCAATCCAGACCTCGACGATGTCGATGGAGGATACACAACCCTTGTTTCTCCAACGATGGATTTAACAGGGTACACCGATCCATATATCAATTTCAACCGATGGTTTTATTGTTATTATGGCGCGCCACCTGACGATACACTGAAAATCCTCTTGACCAATGGGCTCAACGTTACTGTTGTTGACTTCATTGGGGGAGAGGTTAGTCAACCATCTTGGCAGTTCAGAGGTATTCGCGTGTCTGATTTTCTTCTGGTCAGTAATTCCATGCAGCTCATTGTGCGGGTTTCCGACTACGATCCAGACGTGAACATCACAGAAGCAGGATTTGACCGATTCTTTGTTTCTGAAGGTGATGTGACAGGTATCCCAGAGAACAAGCAGAAGTTTACGCTATATCCTAACCCGTTCCAAGATGCCATTCACATTAAAGGGCTCCTCGGAGAAACGAACTTTGTGCTGATCGATGCGCTTGGATCAGAAATTCAAAAGGGCTTACTGACTCAAACAGAATCAAAAATTCTTACGGATAACCTGCGGTCGGGCTTCTACATGTTGTTATTGAATGGTGAAGTACACCGCGTTATCAAAGAATAGCTGTTAACTTATTGAAAGATCCATTCGCCCTCATCGAATTGAAGCATGTATATTTGTAGGGCTCAACCGCACAAACCCGTGGAAAGAAAAGTAAATATATCCGTTGTAATTCCCCTTTTTAACGAGGAGGAATCACTTCCAGAATTGCATGCATGGATTGCGCGCGTGATGAATGCCCACTCCTTCACCTATGAGGTCATTCTGATAGATGACGGAAGTAAAGATACTTCTTGGGAAATTATTGAATCGCTGTGTGCGCAAGATGCATCTGTTTATGGGATTAAATTTCAACGCAACTACGGCAAATCTGCGGCATTGCAAGTTGGATTTGAGAAAGCTTCTGGTGAGGTTGTGATTACCATGGACGCCGACTTACAGGATTCTCCTGATGAAATTCCGGAATTGTACCGCATGATCATGCAGGAAGATTTCGATGTGGTTTCGGGCTGGAAGAAAAAACGCTACGATCCAATCACCAAAACAATTCCAACCAAACTTTACAATTGGGCCGCTCGACGATTGACGGGTATTCATTTACACGATTTCAATTGTGGATTAAAGGCCTACAAGTTGGCGGTTGTGAAAAGCATTGAATTGTACGGTGACATGCACCGCTACATCCCGCCTTTAGCCAAATATGCCGGATTTCATAATATCGGTGAAAAAGTGGTACAGCACCAAGCGAGAAAATACGGCGTATCAAAATTTGGATTGAACCGCTTCTTAAATGGCCCTTTGGATTTACTCACGGTAGTCTTCATGGGTAAATTCGGTAAAAAACCGATGCACTTCTTTGGTGCCATCGGAACCTTGATGTTTATCATTGGTTTTGGCTTTGCTGTCTTTTTGGGAATCGATAAATTATTTATTGATCAAACGGCAAGACTTATCGCTGACCGAACAGAATTTTATATCGCACTTGCTGCAATGATTATTGGCTCACAGTTCTTCCTGGCAGGATTTCTAGCCGAGTTGTCAGGGAGGAATTCATCCACTAGAAATGTCTATTTGATTGAAAAACGTAGCTATGACAATGAAGTGGGGAATTGACCACACATGGACCCTGTTTCTCGATCGTGATGGCGTAATCAATGAACGTCTGATGGGCGCCTATGTGCGTTCTGTTGAAGAGTTTAAGTTTTTGCCTGAAGTACCTGAATCTATTGCACAACTTTCATCCATTTTCGGAAGAGTTTTCGTAGTTACCAATCAACAAGGAATTGGCAAAGGATTAATGACTGAACGTAACCTTCAAGATGTTCATGCTTATATGTGCGCCGAAGTAGAAGGACATGGTGGGAAAATTGATTTCTGCTACCATGCACCGGAGATGGATGGGGATGAAAGTGTCTTGAGAAAGCCAAGGCCTGGCATGGCACTAAAAGCGCAATCCCATTTTCCGGAAATTCACTTTGAACGCTGCGTGATGGTAGGTGACTCTGACTCAGACATTGTCTTTGGACAACAACTTGGCATGAAAACTGTCAGGGTCCGCACCGTCGAGCCTATTGGCATTGCCGCAGATGAAACAGTGAATAGTTTGAATGAGTTTTTAAAAGGATTGGAAGAATGAAAAATGTAATCATCATGTGCTTGGTCCTATTGCCTGGTCTACTATTCGGACAAGTCAATCAGAAAGATGCAAAGGGACGCAAACAAGGACCTTGGAGCAAGACCTACCCAAGAAGTAAAGCATTGGAATACCAAGGGCAGTTTAAAGACGATAAACCTGTTGGAACATTTACCTACTATTACCTGAATTCAAAGAAAAAGGCAATCGTTGTGCACGAAGAAGGTACGGGTAGATCGATAGCTACATTTTACCATGAGACGGGTGGACTGATGAGTAAGGGGATTTACAGAAACCTCAAGAAAGATTCGATTTGGTTAAATTATACTCCCTCAGGAAGATTGAGTTCTAGCGAAACCTATAAAAATGATTTGCTCGACGGTAAACTTATTCTGTATTATCTTCCTGAAGACGTGAATGACAAATCTTTAACTGTTTCTTCTGTCTGCATGTATGCAAAGGGATTGCGTGAAGGCGAGAGTCTTGAGTATTTTTTCAACGGTGCCATTAAAGCAAAAGGCACGTTTAAGAACAATAAAAAAAATGGGATCTGGGAAACGTATCATGCCAATGGACAAAAAATGAATTTACTTAGGTATAAAGATGGTGCTCAGCACGGATGGTGTTCTGCCTACAGTGCCGCAGGGAAAGAAACTGCTAAACAATACTATTATTACGGAAGGCTGTTGGAAGGGAAGGAACTGACTGAAAAAATGGCACAATTCAAAGCCTTGGGAATTGACCCCAATCAATAACATTTTTTGTATCTTGGAGCCATGAAAAGTGCGCACCGCTTCATTCTTTTTATTTCCATTGTTTCATTGAGCCTACTCAATGCCTGCAAAAAGCAAGATCCTGCTCCAGATATGGCATTTGCTTATTTTGATATGACGCATGGCAGATACATTATCTATGATGCGGTGAAGATTACACACGACGCTGCCCAAGCCGTGCATGACACCAACTATTACCAAATGAAAACGGTAATTGGCGACACACTCATTGACAATGAGGGAAGAGTGGCAAATCGTTACCTGCGTTATTTTAGGAATTCTGAACTCGATCCTTGGGTCCTCATTGATATCTATACCACAATCATTGAAAATCGGCGCGCCGAATTGGTGGAAGAAAACCAGCGCGTCATTAAATTGGTGTTTGCACCAACCTTGAGTAAATCGTGGAATGCCAATGCCTTTAATTTACTGCCTACCATGGATTGTTATTACCGGGCGATTGACAAAAAAGCAACTATCGGCGCACTATCTTTTGACAGCACACTTATCGTTGAACAGGCAGACTTTTCCTCATTGATTGGTCATGAACGAAAGTATGAGGTCTACGCTAAGGGCGTCGGAATGGTGTATAAATACTTTAAAGACTTAGATATCTCCAATTTTGATACACTCAATGTCAAAAAAGGAGACGAACTTTTTCTTACCATCAATAGTTATGGAATTGAATGATCATTCCTTCATGTTTAACCAATGCGATTGATTTCAATACGATACTATGACTATCAATGATGTACATTTTGATTGCCGACATTTTAAAGGTGCAATCCCATGTAAACCAAATAAAGTGAGTGGTGCTGTATGTGCCTCATGTACTGAGTATTCTAAAATTGAAAAACGCATTCTCATTGTAAAGTTGGGCGCCCTCGGAGATGTGATCCGCACGACGCCGCTTGTCGTTCGTTTTCGGAAAATGTATCCCAATGCACATATCACTTGGTTGACGCAATCTCCGGATATTTTACCAAAAGACGGACAAATAGATGTCATTTATCGCTTGGATGCATCCAGCCTATTTACCATCGCGAACTCAAGGTATGATGTGGCCATCAATTTAGACAAAGAACCTGAGGCCTGTATCCTTTTGGAAAAAGTCAATGCCCCAGAAAAATACGGATATGTTCAGCGTGATGGCGTCCTTTCTGCCGCGACTCCTGCTGCCGAACATAAATTAATGACAGGGTTCTTTGACGTCTTGTCAAAAGCAAATACCAAGAGTTACCCGGAAGAGATTTTTGACATCTGCCACATGGACTTTCAAGGGGAGGATTACCTGATTCACTTAAATGTGGACTTGGCAAAAGCATGGAAAATAAAGATGGGAAATCAATCCAATGGTTTAAAAATAGTTGGTTTGAATACGGGGTGCGGTCCACGTTGGAATACCCGATTGTGGAGTGAAGAGGCGTGGGTTGAGTTGGCAACGAAACTCAGAGAAGAGGGATATTTCCCTATGTTCCTTGGTGGAGAACTAGAGCATGAAAAGAATGTGCGCATGGGCCATGCTGCTGGCGTATTTTATCCTGGGCATTTCAGTTTAGCAGAATTTATTGCGTTGACAGACAGTTGTGACTTTGTGGTGACCCAGGTATCAATGATGATGCACATTGCGACAGCGTTGAAGAAAAAGATGGTCTTGATGAACACCATCTTCAATAAACATGAGTTTGAGTTGTACAATCGTGGAGTCATTGTGGAGCCGCCATCGGTTTGTGAATGTTATTACGGAAACACATGCGTCCGAGGAAATTCTTGTATGCATGACATCACACCTTCGCTTGTGCGCGATGCAGTCAATACATTGAAATAGCGCCATGAGAATTCGATTTTTATCTACTTTTTTCCCCTTTCGCGGAGGTATTGCACAATTCAACGCCTTGATGTACCGCGAAATGGAGAAGAATCATGATGTCAAGGCTTTTACATTCAAGCGGCAGTATCCGAACATTCTTTTTCCCGGACAAACACAATATGTCACAGAAAATGATGTCGCGGACAAAATCCCTTCTCATGCCATTCTGGATACCATCAATCCATTCACCTACATTAAAACAGCACGTGCACTGAAGCGTACGAATCCAGAATTGGTCATTACAAAATACTGGATGACCTTTTTTGCGCCGAGTTTAGGATTTGTTTTAGGACGATTAAAAGGACGCGCCGTTCGAATCAGTGTTTTGGATAATGTTATTCCACACGAGCGCAGATTTTTTGACCATGCCTTTAATCGCTATTTTTTAAAAAGAAATGATGGGTTTATTGTGATGTCCGACAAAGTGTTGACTGATTTACTTCAGTATAGGCCAGATGCAAAGTATGTCCGCATGGACCATCCCGTTTACGATCAGTTTGGAGCACGATTAGAACAACAAGAAGCTTTGAAATCATTAGGGATTGAATTCAATCCTGAACACAAGTACATCTTGTTTTTCGGGATCATTAGAAAATACAAAGGCCTAGATCTGCTCATCGAAGCCATGTCCAAACTAGGCGAAGACGTTCAATTGATCGTCGCTGGAGAAGTTTATGGCTCATTCGACGAATATCAATCGTTGATTGATCAGAACGAATTGTCACATCGTGTACATCTTTTTAACAGCTATATACCGGATGACAAGGTTGGACTTTACTTCTCAGCTTCAGATGTTTGTGTGCTGCCCTATCGATCGGCCACGCAAAGTGGGATTATCAGTATTTCTAAGCATTTCGAAATTCCAGTGATTGCAACCGATGTGGGAGGATTGAAAGAATCCATTTCCCATGGAAAAACAGGATTGATGGTGGAGCGAGCAGAACCACAACTGATTGCTGAGTCCATAGATGCGTATTTTACGGGTGACCTAAAAGAATCCTGCAAATTGTTGATTCGTGAAGAGAATGAACGAAATAGTTGGGAGGTATTTTGCCAAAGAATCATTGATTTTGCGGCAGAAATCCATTCTGCACATCGCCAATAATTGGGCAAGATCGCCTTCACTTTTCCATAAGTACTCAAATACATCAAAACTAGTTTGCGTATGCCGAAGGTAAATTCTATATTTGCGGGCTAATTTGATAATTAACTTGACAATTCTGACATGCGTAACAAAGGATTTTTTTGGTTCATAACAATAATTTTAACAGTAGTATGCTTGTACCAACTCTCATTTACATGGGTAGCAAGCTCTGTAGAAAATCAAGCAGATAAAGAAGCGGACGGACGCGTTCAAATGCTGAAAAAAGAGGCTGCTGCCACAGGAGACAGTGCGCTATTGCCGAACGGACAATATGTTCACTTCGATCAGCCAGAGGGTGAAGATCTTGCAAAATCGGCATTCATTAACCAAATTCTCAGTAAGAAAGCAGATAAAACTGTGTACTCACTGTTTGGTTCGACATTCGCAGAGACAAAGAAGCGTAGCTTGGCTTTTGGACTTGACCTCGTTGGGGGGATGTCTGTAACCCTAGAAATTTCTATCCCTGAGTTGATTCAGAATTATGCAAGAAATCCACGTGACTTGCAGTTTAAGCGCCCGTTTGATAGCGCAACGCGAAAGTATAAAGCACGCGGTGGAGATTTCATCTCTTTATTCATCGATGAGAACAAAAAAATCAATAAGTTCCCTGTTGTTCGTTTATTAGGAACAACGGAAATTGAAGGATTGAATGCGAAATCGTCTGATAATGAGGTTGAATCATTCTTGAGAAACGTTGCTTCGTCTTCAATGGATGGAGTTGAACAAATCATGAACAAGCGGATCAATCAATTTGGTGTTGCACAACCGAACATTCAAAAAGACCCAGCAAACAACCGTTTGTATATTGAGCTTCCAGGAGTTCAAGATGAGGTGACCGTAGCGAAGAAATTGCGTTCAACGGCAAACCTACAATTCTTCGAAACGTTTATGCCGTCGGAGATTCAATCGTTCTGGCAAGAAGCAACAATGATTTCTCGCACTGAAGAAGTGATTGTTGAGGAAGTTATTGTTGTTGATTCAACAGATTTAGCAGCAGTTGCTGCAGCAGATTCAGCGAAAAAAGCAAAACAAGAATCACTTTCCACTTTAGGATCTTCGGAGAAAGGATTGGCGGACTACTTTAAACCTGTTGGTGATTATGCGATTGGTTATGTCCCTGTTGATGTGAATGCGGAAGTCGATCAAAAAGAATTGGTTGATAAAATCCTTGCCCGAGCAGATGTGATGGCCGCTTTCCCTGAAGATTTACGCTTCATGTGGGGTTCTGAACCAGAAAGTGTTTCTGATAAAAAGAAAGACAAAGGATACTTTTTATATGCTGTGAAAATGCCTGAAAATGGCAAGGCAAAAGTAGGTGGGAAGGATGTGAAAAATGCAACTACGGGTTACGACGATCAAAACGGTAAGGTAACAGTAGATTTGTCAATGACTGAAGAAGGTGCTGACAAATGGGCTGAAATGACAGGAAACAATGTGGATCGCATCGTAGCCATTACGATGGATAATGTTGTTTATAGCGCACCTCGAGTGATCAATCCAATTACTGGTGGAAACACCCAAATCTCAGGGTCATTCACGATTGAAGAAGCTAAAGATCTTGCTGGATTGTTGAATGGTGGAGCACTTCCAGCTCCTTGTGTGATCAAGGAACAAACGATTGTAGGTCCAACCATTGGTGACGAAAACACGAAAGCAGGTTTGATTTCCTTTGGGATTGCCTTGTTGGTGGTATTTGCCTACATGTTCTTCTACTATGGAAGAGCAGGGTTGGTCGCCGACATCGCACTTTTAGCGAACATGATTTTCATCTTTGGTTCACTCGCTTCTTTTGGTGCGGTGCTCACGCTTGCAGGTATTGCCGGGATCGTATTGACCATTGGTATGGCGGTAGATGCGAACGTACTCGTCTTTGAACGTATTCGTGAAGAAATTGCAGCAGGTAAAGACCAAGCTACAGCGATAGACGAAGGATACAAAATGGCCCTTTCATCCATCATCGATGCGAACGTCACAACACTCTTGACTGCGGTGGTATTGAAAATCTTTGGTTCAGGACCAATCGAATCTTTCGCGACGACCTTGATCATCGGGATCTTTACCTCAGTATTTGCTGCTTTGGTCATTTCACGTTTGGTATTCATCTGGATGATGAAGAAAAACATTGCGATCAACTTTGATACGAAAATAACAAAGGGTGCATTCAAGAAAATCAACATCAACTTCGTAGCGAATAGAAAGTTCTATTACATCATTTCAGGTGCTTTGGTTGCTGGTTCATTGATTATGGTGGCCGTACGTGGAATGAATCCAAGTGTTGAATTCTCTGGAGGTCGTACATTCGGTGTGCGATTTGAGAAATCAGCGAAATCAGAGATTGAATACATCAGAGAAAACATCACGAAGACAATGCCTGGTGCATCGGTGGACATCAAAACAAAGAAGGACAATTTCTTTGTGGAGATTACAACCAACTACAAACTTTCAGATGAGTCCGCAAACGAAGAGGTCAAAGCTAAATTGGGTGCTGCTTTGAAGGCTTCTAACGCTAAGCTCGGGGCATACAAAATAGAGGAACAACGAAGCGTTTCAGCATCGGTTTCGGATGAATTGATTGAAGGATCAACCATCGCAATTATCCTCTCGTTGATCATGATGTTTGCTTACATCTTGTTGCGATTTGGTAGCTGGCAGTACTCTTCAGGTGCGATCCTTGCCTTGGCGCATGACGTCATCATTGTCATTGGTATATTTGCTGCCTTCCACGGAATTCTTCCGATCAACATGGACCTTGACCAAGCATTCATTGCGGCGATTCTGACGGTAATCGGTTACTCCATCAACGATACCGTGATTGTCTTTGACCGAATTCGTGAAGACCTATCATGGAAAAAAGACGTGAAGCAGTCGGATGAGATCAATGGCGCATTGAATTCTACGCTATCTCGTACAATCAATACGTCATTTACGACATTCGTGGTACTCCTTGTGATCTTCCTGTTCGGTGGGGCCGCAATTAAAGGATTCGTATTCGCCTTGATGATTGGTGTGTTCGTAGGAACGTACTCTTCATTGTGCATTGCGACACCACTATTGATTGACCTTACGAAAAAGATTAAAGCGTAATACGCAAAAGATATAGAAAAGGAAAGGTCCACTTCGGTGGGCCTTTTTGATTTTGATTAAAATCGAATGATTTCAGCGTATTCGCTTCGGCGCAGGAAATCGCGTAAAATGCTTCGTGCATCTCGGTCTTCTTGATAGATGTCGATGAACCGTTTCCATTTGGATGTCGGTTGGTGGTTGAAATGGAAGGGTGCATAACCGTAACCACACAAACTACCTCGCTCAACCAAGACGAGACTTTTTTCACTCTTGTGACGACCCTTGTCAACCAGGTAAAAACTTTCACCACTCAACGTGAGTTTCTCTGCGAGTGCATTCACGCGAGAATTGTAATCAGCGGTCGTTTCCTCACCAATACAAGCGCCATTGCATTCTTTTATCGAATGATGAAAGCAGGCCGATTGGCTAGGGTAGAGCTCACACAATTTTTGACATAGGGTGTATTGAGCGCAAATTGCCGTTAAATAATTGACTCCTTCTTGCTTTGTCGTAAAACTCATCAATGGAATATCATCCCGTTTTGAGGTAAGTCCAATGTGAAGACGCAAGTACCCGGATTGATCTTGAACATCATACAATCCGTATGGAAATTTGCTTTTTTTCAAGCGCACATTGTAGACCGGTCGATGCGCTTTAATCAAAGAGGATTCGAGCAAAAGAGCAATCAATTCCGAACCCGTTAGCTCGTATTCAATGCGGCTAATCTCTTTCATCATCTGAATGCCTTTCTTTGTCTTGGTATTTCGAAGATGTTGGTCGACGCGTTGTTTGAGCTGCTTGCTCTTCCCGATGTATATGATTTGTCCAGTGTCGTTGTAAAAAGTGTACACGCCTGTTTTTGAGGGGACGGCATCGAGTTGTTCTAGATCTAAATTCGGATGCAGAACCTTTGGATTTACCTCGTGCTGAATGAAGGTGGAAAGTCCAGCGGGATCTTTCTCTACCAACATGGTAAACAAATGTGCGGTGGCCAAGGCATCTCCACCAGCCCGGTGTCTTCCTTTAATTTGAATGCCCAATTCAGCAGAGAGTTTTCCCAAGCTATAGGAGGCATGTCCCGGAATAACATAGCGGGAAGCTCGTACCGTGCACAAATGAGGGCGACGGTAATCGTACCCTAGATTCTTAAATTCCTGACGGATGATTCCGTAATCGAAACCAACATTGTGCGCCACAAACACACAATCTTCCGTAAATTCAACGATCTCCTTAGCCAATTCAAAAAATCGAGGAGCATTCTCCACCATCTTGTCGCTGATGCCAGTAAGCCGAACAATGAATTCAGGAATGCGCATTTCGGGATTGACAAGCGTGACAAATTCATCAATTACCTGCATGCCATCATGCTTATAAATGGCTATTTCGGTGATCTTTGAATCCTTGGGACTTCCACCTGTTGTTTCAATATCTATGATGGCGTATTGCACAGAACGTAAAGGTAGCGAATTCAACGGCGTAAACTAGAAAGCGTTCAAACTTTTGTTCTTGCCTAAAAAACCAGTATCTTTCGGGCGATTAAACTGACTTTTACACGAATAAACCATGAGACATCTTCTTTCTGCACTAAGCATTGTTCTTTTTTCTGTCGCTTTTGGACAAAGCAATATCACCGTATTTAACAATGGGGGTCAACAATTTTACGTCATTTTAAATGGAGTGAAACAGAACTTTCAACCGATGACCAATGTTGTTGTCAGTGGTTTGAAGAATGGTACTTATTCCATGAAGTTGATTTTTGCAGATCAGAAAATTTCAGATGTCGATAAGAACTTTTTTATCGAACAAGCCGAAGACATTACGACGCGAGTGATCTTCAAAAAAGGAAAACCCAAGTTGCAATGGATTGGAGCAGTGCCAACCGCAGGTGCATCGCAATCGCAGGATGTTATCGTTTATCGCTTAGACAACAACGCGACGTATAGCGATGCCCCAGTGACACAGGTGGTAACTACACCAACAACTACAGGTACGGTGAATACAACAGGGAATGTCAATACTTCGGGTAACGTGAACATGACAGGAAATGTAAACACAGCGGGTACAACCAATGCGACAGGAAATGTCAACGGCAATGCTTCAGGGATGAACACGTCTACAAATGGGGGGACTGTTTCTCAAACAACAACGACACAAACGACTACAACAACCAATAGTACTCCAACAAGCACGACCAACACCATTGAGAACGGATTGGGTGGAATGAATATTTCCATCAATGTGAATGACCCCTTGAATGGAGGCGGACAAATCAACATGAACATGGGAGGGATTGGAACAACAACGGCCACTCAAAATGGGCAAACAACACAATCCTCCACGGTGACAACCACAACTGTTACATCAAGTTCAAGTACCAATGGAAACACGGTGACGAATTCAACCAATACGACCAACACACTTCCAAACACTGCGCAAGGCAATGTGGGTATTCAAGTGAACACAACGGGTGGCACTGCGCAAGGAAATACAACGTATCAGAATACCCAAGGAACAACAAACATTCAATCCAACACTACGCAGACGACACAAACACCGGTTCAATCAACACCAACAACTGGTTATTGCAAGAATATCTTAGGCGATGCGAATGTAAAGGTGGAGGAATTGAATGATCTTTCCTTTGATTCGGACCGCAAAGAGGCCATTTTGATGGATTTGAAAACATATTGTTTGACAGCAAGCCAGGCCTACCAAATTTTAGAGGTATTGGATTTTGAATCAGACCGTTTGGAATGTGCGAAGTTTCTATCAGATCGCATCATCGACAAAGACAATGTCGGTATGCTCTATAAGTTGTTTGATTTCGACTCCAGCAAAATGGAATTGAGACAATACATCAGTTCGAAGAAATAAAAATGAAGGATTAAAAATTAAGGTATCGTTCATTTTTTCAAATCACATTGACCCCGGGAAGTATCTCGGGGTTTTTTGTTTGTTGATCAGAGTTTTTTTTAGGAAGTGTTTTTTTATATCCTCCCCCTTTGTCCCCCTCCGACGGGGGAAATAGTTCCCACTTCTCTAGAGATTATAAGTTAGAGTTACAATTTTAAGTGGGGTTACGATCAATTTCCCCCTCGGGGCGGGGGATTAAGGGGGAGGAATTTATTATTGCAGGACTAAAGTAGAGGAACGATTCAATTTATCTAAACTGGGGGAACGCTTCAGCTGGATTAAGGGTTAGTATATTCCCTATGATTTCTTCAAACAAAAAAAAATGCTGACCGAAGCCAGCATTTAGAATATGTTTGTCTGATCGATTAGGCGTGAACGCCCATTACCTCAGCCATCTTTGCTCCAATTTGCGCTGGAGAATCCACCACGTGAATCCCACACTCGCGCATGATGCGTTTCTTTGCTTCTGCTGTATCATCTGCTCCACCCACAATCGCACCTGCGTGACCCATTGTGCGGCCTTTAGGGGCCGTTTCACCTGCGATGAATCCAACCACTGGCTTCGTGCCATTTTCTTTGATCCAACGAGCAGCAATCGCCTCTAGGTTTCCGCCGATCTCACCGATCATCACGATACCTTCCGTTTCAGGGTCGTTCATCAACAATTCAACCGCCTCACGTGTCGTTGTCCCAATGATCGGGTCACCACCGATACCGATAGCTGTTGTGATGCCAAGTCCTGCTTTCGCTACTTGATCGGCTGCTTCGTAGGTCAATGTTCCTGATTTGGAAACAATACCAATTTTCCCTTTTTTGAAGACAAAACCTGGCATGATGCCTACTTTCGCCTCACCTGCAGTGATGACTCCCGGACAGTTCGGTCCAATCAAACGGCAATCGTATGCACTGATGTATTCTTTCGCCTTCACCATGTCGTTCACTGGAATACCTTCCGTGATGCAAACAATTACTTTGATTCCCGCATTTGCCGCTTCCATGATTGCATCCGCAGCAAAGGCTGGTGGAACGAAAATGATCGAAACATCTGCTCCGGTTTTCTCAACGGCATCCACTACAGTGTTAAATACAGGGCGGTCTAGGTGCATTGAGCCTCCTTTTCCAGGCGTTACGCCACCCACGACATTTGTTCCGTATTCAATCATTTGACTCGCGTGAAACGATCCCTCACTTCCCGTGAAGCCCTGAACGATTACTTTAGAATTCTTGTTAACAAGTACACTCATTGCAATGGTGATTTAGCTTTAAATTTTGAGTCTCAAAAGTAGAATTTTGAAACCGTATTTTCAATGAAACTTCAAAGAATATCTTAATTATTTTACGCCGATGATTTCCATCTCATAAATGAGTGTGGAATGTGGGGGTATATCGTCGAGTTTTCGGTCGCCATAAGCCAATTGTGGCGGCAGAACCATGAATACTTTTGCCCCCGGCTTCAGCTCAAACATGATTTCTTTCCAACCTAAAATCAGTTTACTCACCTCAAATTCCACAGGCTTTTTTTGCGCATCGAATGTTTCACCAGTCAGAAATTTCCCTGTATAGGTGAAAGTCACAATGTCTTTGTAGCGAATGTATTCCCCTTCACCTGGGTTGATGATGGTGTAATACAATCCAGATGGCGTGCGTTGACACTTCTTGTCATGCTTTTTTAAATAGGCACGGATGTCTTTGTCAAATGTGTTCATGTCATTTTCTGAATAGGTCTGACAACCTGTGAAAATGCTTAAAAGAAGAATGAAAATTAGCGATGTTCTCATTTTATACGTATCGGGGTTAATGTGTATCCTTTACCTTGAAGCAATCGAACCACTCCATTGGGACCGCCTAAATGTCCTGCGCCAACGGCAATAAATGTTGGATGCGTTGCAATATGCTGAATGATCAAGGGAATCCAGCGCGAATTTCTGTCATCCAGAAAAGCGGATTGTTCATCGACAATCACGCTTTCATGTTTCATGATCATCATGTGCATAGAGTCGATGTTCTGATCTACGTAAATCTGTTCCATTTCGCGTGTTTGCTGCATGATTTTTTCTGGATTGCGCATGCTTTCCATCACCATTTCTGTTTGTTGTTCTCTGGTTAGTTGATCAAAAATGGCCATTTGATCGGCAGCTGTTTCGAGTCCGGAAATCGGAATTTTATTCGTGCTAGCGAGGGCTTCGAATGTTTGTTCGTAGGATTCCATATTTCCGAGGAACTTCCATTGGGTGGCCAATTGAACAAAAACAAAGGGCTTCATGGATTCCATTGTTTTCCGGAAGAGCGCCTCGGTCATATTCATGTTGGTGGATGCCCATTGAAAAAGACTATCGCTCTGCTGCTTGTTGAAGTAATCGAAAAAACTTCCTTCTTTGAGTTTCAATAAGGTCATGCTTTCTTCACGGCTTGGTAGCCCCGGCAATTCCATCAGCAATTCTTCAGAATTCAGAACAAGTTTTTCTATTTTTTCTGGGAAGAAGAAATACTCGCGCTCAATCATGTGCATCGTGCCAAAAAGATAGCTTGGTGCTGCCAAACCCGGACCTTCAATCTTCCACAGTAAAGATGATTTCTTTAGCGGATATTCGCTTACTTGAGCAGAAAGTTGATGCGCGAAACAAACAAGGCAAATCGCGAGGATTTTTTTCATGTTCAAAGGCTTAATTCCGCCAAGTAATGATCCTCTTCTTCGTGCAAACGTTTTGCTTTGAAGCCAACATTGGTGGCGGCTTCAAATAGATTGTCAAAATCCACGTACAACCAGTCAAACCAAGGTCCTTTTTCCTTTTTGTAGCTCATTTGGAATTTGAAATTCCCGTAGTATTCGGTATTCAAATCCACCCACAGTGAACCGTCTTCGTCTTCGTACAGGTATTTGATGTCGGAGCTGTCACACAAGATTTTGCCTCCCTCGTTCAACAAGGACTTCGCATGTGTGAGTGTGTTCTCGAGGTTGGAAAGTGTTCCCGCGATGCCAATCCCGTTCATCAACAGCAAAATGGTGTCGAAACGTTGGCCGTTTAAATCAAAAAAGTTGATCTCACGTGCGTTCAAGCCATTTCGTTTCATGTAATCAACAGCTCCTTTGGAAATGTCAATCGACAAAACCTCGTGACCACGGTCGCTCAATTCGAGGGAATGCGTTCCACTTCCTGCACCTACGTCCAAGACACTTCCCTTGCAGCGGTCGAGCGCCAATTGCTCAATCTGTGGCATTTCGTCAAATGTGCGAAAAAGCACTTCGAGGGGAATGATATCGTCGTCGCAAATGTCAGAACTGACAATGATATCTGCAGGTTTTTTTTTTTCGGCGTATTCAAGGATCGCTGCGCCGATAGGATCTCCAGTAAAGTGTGTCATTAATAATCGTATTGGTCGTATCCTGAAAAATCTTCATCTATGCCATATTCATCGGGATCTTCATCATCCTCATCGTCGTCGAAGTCATTGTCATCGCCTTCATCAATGAGCAATTCGTCATTGTCAGGCACCAAACGAGAATCTTCGGGTGGAGCCATGCCTACAGCCATGAGTACCTCCGGAGCAACAGGATTTTCCTTTTCGTAGCCAATCAACTCGATCAAGAAAATCCACATGCGCATGAAGTCATACACCAAGATGAATTTTTGATCGGGCTCTTCGAGGAAATCTTTGATGATGGCTTCTTTCATCACTGCAGACGGCGAATCAATGGAGTCATCATCGTAGGACATGTCCATTAAACTGATTTCATGCCCCTTGTCCCATGAATCGTTGGACACGTAGAAACTTGCCATCTGATCGCCTTTGAATCGAAAAGAGGACATGATTGCTTTGTAAAAGGACTCGAAATTGTCAGTATCACTGATCAAGATGTCCCTGAATGCTTCATTTTTACTCTCAGAATCAAGTAAAACTCTGAATTTTAATCCGGCCATAATGTTCTTTCTACAGGAGTATGTAAAGATAGAATTATTTGTCTAAAATCGGTGCAACACGCACGGGAAGTCCGATTTCTTTCCCGATTTTTAGCATGTAAAGCGTCGCTTCCTTTGGATCATTGGCGATTTCACCTTCCAGAATCGCCTCTTTGATGCGCGCCTTGATGTTTCCGATGTGGGCACAGGGACCTAAATCAAAGGTGCGCATGATGAGTTCCCCTGAAACAGGCGGCTGAAAGTTTCGGATGCGGTCCTTTTCTTCAACGGCTTTGAGTTTCTCAATCACCATCTCGAAGTTCTGCTTGTATTTCCGAACCTTAAACTCATTTTTGGAGGTGATGTCGGCGTTGCACAATATCATCAAGGCCTCAATGTCGTCATCGGCTTCACTCAACAGTCGCCGTATGGCAGAATCGGTGACTGACCCTTTCACCAAGGCAATCGGTCGAAGATGAAGTCGCACCATTTTTTGGACAAATTTCATTTTGTGATCCAAGGGCAGTTTTAGGCGCTGAAAGATTTTCGGAACCCATCGAGCTCCAAGGTCTTCGTGTCCGTGAAAGGTCCATCCCACCTCTTTGTCGAAGCGTTTAGTTGGTGGCTTTGCGATGTCGTGCATGATGGCTGACCAACGCAACCACAGGTCTGAACTAACCCCTGCCACATTGTCCAATACTTCTAAGGTATGGTAGAAATTGTCTTTGTGTGATTTCCCGTCAATGGTATCCACACCGTGCAGATTGACCATTTCTGAAAAAAATTGGTGCAGCAAATGGGTGGAGAACAGCAATTTGAAGCCGCGTGATGGCTCTTTGCTCAAGATAATTTTATTCAACTCATCCATGATGCGTTCGCCAGAAATGATTTCCAAGCGTTTCGCGTTCTCAAGGATCGCTTGAAGGCTGCGGCTCTCGATTTTAAACTCCAACTGGGTCGCAAAACGAATCGCACGCATCATCCGCAAGGGATCGTCGGAATAGGTGGTGTTCGGGTCGAGTGGCGTGCGGATAATGCCTTTGTTGAGGTCGTCAATCCCACCGAATGGATCAATCAAATCGCCATAAGTTTCCGCATTTAAGCTCAAGGCCAAAGCATTAATGGTAAAGTCGCGGCGTTCCTGGTCCTCTTTCAAAGTGCCATTTTCGACAATCGGCTTGCGTGAATCGCGCTGGTAGGATTCCTTTCGGGCACCCACAAATTCGACATCGAGGTCTTTGTACTTGAAATGCGCGGTGCCAAAGTTCTCAAAGAGTGAAACCTTCTTGACCCGAAGTCTTTCTGCACAGCGCTTGGCGAGTTCCAAGCCACTGCCAACCACCACAATATCAAAGTCCTTGCACGGACGTCCCAGCAGGTGGTCACGCACATAACCGCCAATCACATAGGCCTCCAATCCTTCTTCAGCAATAATCTGCGAAGCGACTTTGAAAACGGGATGGGATAGGGCTGAAGCGTAATTTTCTGACATTGCGGTCACAAAGATAGATTTTTCCTGCTATTTCCGCGAGAAGAAAGGAGATTTGGTCACGTCAACGAATGACTTTCACTGTGCCGTCCAAAGCGATTTTGATGATTTGCGATGGGCTTGTCATCTTTTCTGCCAAACGGTCTTCAAGAATGGCATCGACATTATTCTTCATGCTGGATTCAATGTCACCGTAACAGCTGGGTGATTGTTGACCAGAGAGGTTTGCACTCGTGCTTACAATCGGTTTTTTTAGGGCGCGAATCAATTTGATGCAGTTCGGATCCTTCGTAATGCGGATACCCACCGAACCATCTTCGGCAATCACACTTGGCGCAAGGTCCTTTGATGTTGGATAGATGATCGTCAAGGGACTAGTAGCCAAGTCAGCAAGATCGTAGCATACTTGATTGAACTCAGGAACGTATTTTTCGAGCATCTGAAAACCATCCACAAGGAGGATAAAACTCTTTTCTTCAGGTCTGTTTTTGAGCGCCAAGACTTTTTGACACGCTTCTTCATTGGTGGCATCACAGCCAAGACCCCAGATGGTATCTGTCGGATAAAGGATAGTGCCTCCCTCGAGCAGTTGTTCGATGACTTTATCGATTGAATTCATAGTCTTTAATTAATCCAGCAGATCTGGACGTCGTTCTTGTGTGCGTTTTAATGCTTGATCCTCGCGCCACTTTTCGACGAGTGCAGTATTTCCAGAAAGGAGCACCTCAGGGACACGCCATCCATTGTATTCTTCTGGTCGGGTATACACCGGCGGTGAAAGCAGATTGTCTTGAAAGCTGTCTGTCAGCGCGGAAGTTTCGTCGTTCAATACGCCAGGGATCAGGCGAATAATGGAATCTGCCACGACCGCAGCCGCAAGTTCGCCTCCCGAAAGCACGAACGATCCGATGGAAATTTCCTTGGTGATGTAATGTTCGCGCACCCGTTCGTCCACGCCTTTGTAATGCCCGCAAAGAAGAATCAAGTTCCCACCAAGTGACAATTGGTTGCACAAGCCTTGTTCGAGCATTTCGCCATCGGGTGTCATGTAGATCACCTCGCTGTATGCGCGTTCACTTTTGAGCTGATCAATTACTCGGGCAATCGGTTCTATGGTCATGACCATTCCAGCACCACCACCGTATTGATAGTCGTCGACCTGCTTTTGTTTGTGCAAGGAGTAATCGCGGATGTTGTGCACGTGGACCTCGGCCAATCCTCTGTCCTGGGCGCGTTTCAGGATCGAGTGAGAGAAGGGGCCATCCAGTAAGGCAGGAACTACAGTAAGGATATCAATTCGCATGGGGCAAAGGTAAGGATATAAAAAAAATGAAGGATGAAGAATTAAGAATGAAAAATTACCTTCTTCGCTCGTTGAGCTTCGAAGGGGGGAGAATTAAAAATTAAGGATTAAAAATTAGGGTTGCAAAACTTTTTTTCAAAGTAGTAGAAAAGAAATCACAACTGATTTTTGTCAATAATGGCGTGTGCGGTTTCCAACCATTCGAGTGGTCACGTAAATAAACTTTGTGAAATGTGATTCCATTGCAAGCAGCATGTGAAAGAACGAAGATTAGATTACTTTTGAATTGAAGTAAACAATTCGAAAAATGATAAAAATCCAATTCAAGAAAGAGATCAATGCATCAGCGCAAAAAGTGTATGAATCCATGCTGGGCTTGAAAGAAAAAAGTAGTTACGAGCATTGGACGGCGGCATTCAATCCGACATCATCGTACGAAGGTAGTTGGGAAAAGGGCAGCAAAATTTATTTTGTTGGATGTGACGAAAACGGAAAAAAAGGAGGAATGGTTTCTGAAATCGTAGAGCATAAGCCTTGCTTGTTTGTATCTATCCGTCATTACGGTTTTTTAGATGGTGACCAAGAGATTATTTCTGGTGAAGTCGTCGAAAAATGGGCTGGTGGTCATGAAAATTATACATATTCGGAATACAACGGCATAACTACGGTAACCGTTGATATGGATGCTGTTGAAGACTATTTGGATTACTTCAATAACACTTATCCGCTCGCCTTGGATAATTTGAAAGAGATTTGTGAGAAAAAAGTCCATTGAAAAAATAGAAATAATTTTAGGTTTCATTTTAAAGATGATGCAATTAAAGTCAAGTTTTTCAACAAATTATAATGTCAAATGCATGCAGATTTTTAAGCGCTTTACGGGTCAAGTAATTTTGTTTTCTGTTCTGTTTTTATGCTTGACAGCTTGCACCGTTAAAACGAAAATGAATCCTATTCGGAATGAAACGCGTTCAAACAAGCAAGTTGACAGCTCGAAATCAGCGCTCGGAGGCATAGATAAGAACATCAGAAGTATTTTTCAAGATCGTCAGGGCAATTATTGGTTTGGGACGAATAGTGCGGGAGTGTTTCGTTACGATGGTGAAAAACTTACACAATTTACCGCAAAAGATGGACTTTCAGACAATCAAGTCATTCACATTCAAGAGGATGATCTTGGGAATATTTGGTTTGGAACAGGTGGATTTTCCGTGAGCAAATTTGATGGTGAAAAATTCACAACCTTGAGCGATGACGTAAATTTAACGAATGGCACGGTGGAAAACTGGAAATCAGATAAAACCGATTTATGGTTTTTTGCGGGTGGTGGAGTATATAGATACAGCAAATCCTTACTTGATTATTTGCCATTTGACTCTTCACCTTCAAATTCTCCTTTTTCGCTCAGCCGTTACGGCGTGTATTGCATTCTCAAAGACAAAAACGGCAATGTTTGGATGGGAACGCAAGCAGAGGGTGTGTGCAGGTACGATGGTAAACGTTTGTCATGGTTTAAAGAAAAAGGGCTGTCTGGTCCTGCTGTACTCGGTTTATTTGAAGACAGTAAGGGCAATCTTTGGTTTGGAAACAATGGTGCAGGATTGTTTCGCTTTGACGGTAACACGTTGAGGAACATCACGGATGAACTAGGGCTCAATAATCCTGAGTTTAGGCTCACCGGAAATCCAGGTTTAGGAACATTGGCGCGCGTCTATTCAATCAATGAGGACAATATTGGTCATATTTGGATTGGAACAGTGGATGCTGGTGTTTGGGAGTATGACGGGAGTAAAATGATCAATTACACCATCAAAAACGGACTTCCGAGTGATGCGGTAAATACGATTTACAAAGACAACAAAGGCGAACTATGGTTCGGAACAGATGAAAACGGGGTCTGTAAATTCAATGGGACGAAATTCATTGAAATTTAATCTAATTGTAGCATTTTTAGGATGTTTAAGGAACATTTAAGTACTTCAAAATATGATTAAATTTAAAATCTGGGCAGAACAAGAATAATGCTGACAACCTCGAAAACAAAAAATGAAAATTACCTCGGTTACTTGATTCTTGAAATCATCATGGTAACCATCATTACCTTTATTGGCGTTGCGTTTGTTGTTTTTTATTTCTTGGCGAGAAGTGATTCTAGACATGATTCTAAGAATTTACAATACCTATTTGACAATCCTTGGATGTATGGATTAATTTGCTCTTTACCAGCTTTATTGGCGGTCGCTTTGCTGCTTATCTTCAGAAATAGAAATTACATCATCGGGTATCATTTCGATGATGAATCCAATACCCTTGTCTTGAAGTACCGGGGTTTGGTGAATAAATCATTGAAAGACACCAACGTTCCATACCGCGCAATAAACATCCAAGATTTTAGCGAAAAAAAGTTCTTGTTCAATCAAACGTACAAAGGCAAATCCATCGTGATGAAAAACGCCAATTTAACCTTAGACTTTGTGACCAATAATTTCATTTGGGAAGATCAACCTAGAGAGCGAATCCATTTCCTTCACGAATTGGAAAGGATAAAAAATTACCTTTAGCCCTGTCAATTTTAAGACAACAATACGCTTAAAGATGAGAGGTTTCATGCTGACAAGAACGCATAAAAAACAGACCAACTATTAACCATTTAAACACCCAACCCATGACAAAAACCCTATTTACCCTAAGCCTCCTTCTCACCCTTATTTCCTGCGGAGGATCAACAACTCAAAAAGAACAGAAGGCTGAACCCGTCAAAAGAATAGCCGGTTGGGAAATTTTGAAAGCGGATGACTATTCGATTCAATATCCGAAAGATTGGGAATTGAACGAAAATGGTCAAATGGGCACAAGTTTTATTTTGTTCTCAGCCTTGGAAAACGATGAAGACCAATTTCGTGAAAATGTGAACTTGATCGTTCAAGACCTGCAAGGCCGTTCGGTTGATTTGGATGCGTTTACAGAAATCTCTGAAGAACAAGTGAAATCCATGATGACAAATTGTACCCTTTATGAAAGTAAGCGAATAAAGAAGGGGAGCCAAGAATACCATAAGCTCATTTATTCTGCCGATCAAGGAGCGTTTAGTTTAAAATTTGAGCAACGCTATTGGATTGAAAATGACAAAGTATATATTTTGACACTTACATGCGAAAAAACCAAGTTTTCAAGTTTCCAGGAAGTTGGCGAGAAAATCTTGAATTCGTTTTCGTTGCGTTAAGTTCTCGCTGGGGTTAACGCTTTCTAGCGGCTGAAGTCCAAGGATTATGAATCAAACGTATATCCATGTTTTTTTTGATCACATGGCATTTGTCACCAATGTGTTCACGAACATGTTTGTTGGATTTGACTTGAGCAGTGGTTTTCGAATCTAAACTTCGAAATCCCTTCTTTTTGCCAGAGCATAGGTTTGAGTTAGGGAAAAGAAAATAGTTTGGTGAAATATTCTATTATTTCTAAAAATGGGTATATTCGTTGGGCTGAATGAAACTAGTGCATTGAGCTCTTTAAGAAAGAGTTACGTCGTAATGTTTACCAAGGAGCTTAGTTGTCTTGGATGCAACAGTAGTAGGGATATTCATTAATAAAAAATTCATTCCAAATGCGATTATACAGAGGTTTAAACTTAGATAGAGCAGAAATTGAGTTTATCAGAAATAATGGAGATATGAGTATCGATGTTGGTTCATGGTTATTAAAACCGTTAATTGACCATCATAATTTATCAGTTGAGGAGATTAAAGAAAAAATTTTAATTGAGCCTCACGATATTGAGCGGTACGATAGAAATTCAAAAGATATTCTAAATGTAGGCAAATATGTAACTGGTTGCGCTCTTGGTGCTTCAACCTACAGTTTTGATAATAATGAAAAAGAAGATAATGTGATTCTAGAATTAGAATGTGATCTTAATCAAGTTTTTATTGACGGTAAAGACTTCTTGTATAATTCATTTCCCAGACTCATTAAACAGGATCAAATCGAACCTAAGTTAAAAAGCAACCTGGTCGATGTATTTGGTCGAAAAATTCTTCAATATATTGACATGGCTAAACAACTCGAAATAGCCAAGCAATTTGAGGCAATTGAAAGCAGTAAAATTTTCAGACTTGTTGATTATGTATGTATGGATACTGATGTTATAAAAAGTCACTTAAAAAACAAGGATATATTAATTCAAGGAAGATATTCAACAAGGTTTTTAAGCGCTTTTGCTATTATCGGGGGCATTAAACCAGAAATGATAATTGACATTAGAAAGTCCGATTCAATAAATCGTCAAACATCAATTGATTATCTTCAAAATAAATACAACATAAAAAATTTAATCAATATTTATGAAATCAACTAACAACCCACAATAGCGTGTAAACTCTATTGCCATAACTCAGTCACAACAAAGGTCTTTGACTTCCTAATCTCAAAACGTTATTGGAAAGTTTGAAGTGTTGAGGAATTCAGGGCAACCTGACTACCTATGAGAGTGAAATAAAAATCAAAAAAAGTGGAGACCAGAACCCACTCAAAAAAACGGGGTGACGCCGAAAGGCTTAGGTTTAAATTAAAAACAAAAGGAAATGAAAAATGTATTGATGTTGGTTATGGCAACATTTAGCTTTGGAATTGCAACTGCGCAAGCTGAATTAGATCTCACAAATAAAACCTTTCAACAAGTGGACAAAATCCCCAATAGCACCACTGAGATTTATTTCACATCGAAAAATCAAGTTATTTACATCATTACCAATGTGATAAATGGCAAGACATATATTGATAAATGCCCGGGAAAGGCAGCGATTAGTGGAACCAAAATAGCTATTAATTGTTCGTGTGAGGATCAAGAAATATACCCCGATCCAATTCTAGAAAGTTTTACTTACGATTCAAAATCTAAAACGCTTACTAGCACAATTTATACGACTACTGAAGGGACCTATTTTGTTTGGAATATGAAGTAACTATTTTATCACAAGAAAGCTTGGTGACTTATCGTGTCAAAAAATAAGTGGGGCAAGATAAGCACTTAAAAATAACAGCGAGTAATCCGAAAATCGTTAAGAGTAGGAACATAATTTAAATAAAAAAAAGATGAAAAATTTATTGATTTTAGCAACTATGTTGTTCTCGTTTGGGTTTTCGAATGCGCAAACATTTGACAAATCTTTGGCGGGTATGTATGAATCCACTAGTGGCAGTGATTGGGTTTCTCTTAACGCCAATGGAACTGGGAAATTTTGCATTACCAGTGATTTCATGGATTTGGGCTGTATTAGCTTCACGTGGGAATCTGATGAAGATCAAATAACATTTCACTTTAAAGATGAAATGGGATACGACACACAAAAATGGTGTTACTGGGCAGCTAAAAAAGGAATTGTCAACTTAGATTTTCCTACGATGTCAAATTATTTGAATTTCATTAAAACGAGATAATTGAGTTAACACCAATTCATTTGTAAAGAACTGCCGTTCATTTGGGCTAAAAAGAAGTGGTTTAGAACGTGTCGTTTAATTGCTTACAACACCTGAAAATAGTACAATAGTAAAAGCAGGGCGGAAGTTTTTTATTGAACTTCTGCCCTTTTTTATAAATTCGTGCGCTATAGCTTTGTTGCTTTTAGCTCCGGCTAGTGCCAATACGCAAATGGTTATGTTCAATTTTTAATAAAAACATCACGTTTCAAAATTAGGATGAACGCCAATAGTCTTAGAAAAGAAAAAAAAGTGGAGACCAGAACCCACTCAAAAAAACGGGGCGAAACCGAAAAGCCAAATGAATCGAATTGAAAAATAAAAGAAAATGAAAAAATTATTGACTGTAGCAATTTTGACCTTGACCATTGGATTAGTAAATGCTCAAAAAATATTTAGTGTGTCTAATCAAGCGTATGCAGACGTTAAGGTATTCGTTGTAGACAACCAAGCGTATGCTGATTTATTGGTGTTTAAAGTGTCAAATCAAGCCTATGCAGGAAACAATGACGGTAAATGGTTTTTTGTTGACAATCAAGCTTATGCAGATAAAAAAATATTTTTTGTTAGTAACCAAGCCTATGCAGATATAAAAATCTATTTCGTTAGTAACCAAGCATACGCTGGATGGAAAAACAGAAGTAAGATGTATTTATTGCAGTAATAAAACAGGCACTCCAAGTGCCAAGATGCAATGATAATTGATGTTTTGATGCCTGTTGCCCACAAAAAAAAATAGAGGAGTTTTCCGAAAATCCTTAAGAGTAGGAATAACAATTAAATCACTTGAAAAATGAAAAAACTTTTAATTCTAGCAACAATGCTGTTCACCTTTGGCGTGACAATGGCTCAAGACTGTGAGTGTTCGGATGAGCAAATCGTTGAATCGAACATGAAATTGTCCGACCTGTCAGAGATAGAAAAAGCTGAAGCGATTGATGCGCTTATGTCGGGATCGTGCTATTACAAAGGGATTAAACTCTGGGGAAAAATCCAATTTGTCACTTCGTTTCCAGACATTAAAATTCAGTATGTAGAGAGTTTTCCAGACATCAAAGTGAAGTTCGTTACCTCTTTTCCAGATAAATGTGGACTGTGGCAAATCACGGAGAGCTTCCCCGATATCAAAGTTCAAATTGTGACGAGCTTTCCAGACATTAAAGTGAAAGTAGTGGAGAGTTTTCCTGGGGTTGATTAAGTGATAAAAAAAAGCTTGTTATAAATAAGTGCCTGTGGTCGTATATGTGCAAATTAAACGTTAACGCGTATGTCAACTAAGATCATTTTAGAGAATTTAATCAGTGAAAACAGCTCTTCACTTCTCGTATTAAAACAGCTTTATACCCGATTGGGAATAGCTGATGAAGATTTTGAAAGAGATAAAGCCTATTTAGAACAGTCATTTTCTGAGATGTCAAAAATTTGGTTGGAGAACTTTGAGAAAATGGACAAAGTGAACTACATCATGCTGTCAGAAGCACCTTTATGGGGTGATGATAAAAGCTATATCTACAATGAGTCCACACCATTTACGCAGTTTTTTTATAAGTCTGATCTCGAAAGAGCACTAGATGATGGGACGGTATTTTTATCCAAGCGCGCATTTTTGAAAAAACTCAATGAGATCGGGTTTTTAATCATTGATATTTCGCCTTTTGCATTGAATCAGAAGACCAAACTTAACTACAGTAAAAAATCAGAAGCCAGTAAAAAAATAACGCCAAGACAGTACAAGGACTTGGTGCAAGCAACCTTGGTCTATTATTTCAACGAGAAATTGAAATTGGCGAAATCAAAACTGAAAAATTCTAAACCCCTTGTTCTGTGGAGATACGCTAGGGTGAAGGAAGCATTCGAAGATGTGTTGTCCGCTTCATTGGCGCAGGAAGGATTCATAAATACTTCTGCCGACATTAAGAATATTTGGATGAACGGCGGGGGTATCGCAGTTGAAAACAAACTGAAGCCAATTATTAACCCCTAGGCAAATCACCTGAAATTAAAAAATAACCCAAAATACGAATCTTATGCCGAATGTATCAATTACCCTTTCCAATGGCCAATCCATCGAAGTGGCACCGCACGATTATTCGAAGGATAAAATAGAACGAAATCAACACCTTAAACTCCTCGCCGAGGATGGGTGGAGATTGCCAGATATCGAAGAACTTCAACAGATGTATTCTATCCTTCACATGGAGGGTAAAGGTGCTTTTGAGAATGATTGGTATTGGAGTAAATCACGTTTTGAAGTGTCCTGGGATTACTCCGTTGACATTGGAATTAATTTCGAAGACGGTTCTAAGAATGCAAGTTCTCTTGCCAATGGTCATGCTTCTTTAACAAATGGTTTAGGTGAGGCGCGTGTTCGCTTGGTTCGCGATAAAAGCAGCTAGATAGTAGTCGGTGGCCTATGTGAAATTATAAAAGATTAATTTCACTACATCAAGGCAAATTTTGACCAGCCTAGATGCGAAAAGATGGATGTAGAGTAAACGAAAGAAATCAGAAATTGAACAAAAGAATTAAGTGAAAAATAAAATAACCTATTAAAAATAACCACTATGAAAATAATTTTCATTGTAGCTTCCATGAGTTTTTTAGTGGCTTGCGATAATCAACATGCTTCTAGCGATAAAAGTGATTCCGATAGAAAGTGTAAAGCATTAATGTCAGAACTTAAAGTTGCTGAGGTTAAATTGGATAGCGTAAATAAAGAGATATATGAGCTAAATACTGGTTCTGGGAAATTTATAAATCACATGTGTACCGGAGGTTCAACCTGTAAAAATCATTCTCAATATTATAACAAAGTAGAATCTCTTCAGCGAGCTTGTGAAAAAATAAGTTTGCGTTTTCAAAAAGAATTATCAAACTCATCAAAAGCATATCGAATTAGTTACTATTCACCCATTGTTAGCGAATTAAAGGAAAGACTTGATTCTCTCAATTCCTATGTTTTATATCTAAATGAGGGATCGCATGGAATTGGTAAGTGTACTAATGGTCCAAAGTGTCCGAATACGACCCATAGAGAAATATATAAAATCCGTGATTCAAAGCAAAGGGAATTCGATTCAATTCGTTCAATTTTGAAAAATATCAGATAGTTTGTTCAATAGACAAGAGCAATCTCACTTTTTTAAAAACGAAAGAGATAAGATCATCTTGTTGAAAACAAATTTTTGAATTACCTCAAATATTAGTGGTTCTCATCAGCCTCTGAATTTTTAACAGTGAAATAGAAGGAATTTCAGCACTTTCAAGTTTTGGTGACAAAAAATCAGATTGGATTCAGTGTTATTTGTTTAAATGCGAAGCTAACTGTGATTCGTATTATAAGGCAAATCACGACCAGTCGGGATGCAAAAAGATTGCTTTTGAGTGTACTGCAGAATTGAACTAATTGCGGGGATTCTGCTACAAACCGCATCAAAGGGAAATGTATACGCGCAATTGTTGCCACGTTTTTTGATTTTTAGAGAAATTGATTTCTTCTAAAGCAAAGAATTTCCCACCCTCCCAAACTTTCCTCCATCATTCTTGTTCTAACACAGAACAGTACTTCTGCTCTTCGGATTTCATAGTGTGATGTGGATTGTCGCTGTTGCGCGCAATCGGGAAAGGTCATAGCTTTAAAATCAAGTGCCATGGAGGAATAATGACAAGCAGTGGCAAAATTGCATTTTCAAACAGATTACCAAGCCATCCTCAAACACGTGGATGACATCGATCCCTTGCGTTACGGAAAAACCAGAAACTACATCGATGGCGCCGTCACATATCTGTCTCCCTACATTTCACGAGGTGTCATCAGTACCAAGTTTGTCTTGGATCGCGTTCTGAAAAAGGGATACAAAATCTCGGAAATGGAATCCTTCGTCAAGGAATTGTGTTGGCGGGATTACTTTCAGCGGGTGGCTCAAGAGAAAGATGTGAATGTGGACATCAAACAGCCTCAAGTTAAAGTGACCAATCACGGGATTCCATCGCGGATTTTATCTGCGGAGACAGGAATTGAAGGAATCGATGCAGCCATACAAGGTTTGTACGAAACAGGATACATGCACAACCATTGTCGGATGTATACCGCATCTGTGGTTTGTAACATCGCAGGTTCACATTGGCAGCATCCGGCCCAATGGATGTATTTCCATCTGCTCGATGGTGATTGTGCGAGCAATGCATGCAGCTGGCAATGGGTGGCAGGAGCGAAGAGCAATAAAGCCTATTACGCCAATCAGGAAAATATCAATACCTACACCCATACACAGCAACAGCATACGTGGTTGGACAAATCGTACGAGGAACTTCCTTCGACGGATGTTCCCGACGAATTGAAAGAAACTGAACATGCATTACTTCCTTTAGAACTGCCGACTAGTGAGAAATGCGAAATCAATCCAAGCTTGCCGACCTTTATTTACACTTATTACAACCTAGATCCATTGTGGCACAGGGACGAGGAGGGCAATCGAGTTTTGCTGATTGAACCAGATTTTTTCGCGAAGTATCCCGTGAGTAAAAGGTGTATGGATTTCATGTTGAATCTGAGTCAGAATATTGAAGGAATTCAGCTGTATGTGGGTTCTTTTCAATCGTTCATGGATACATACAAGTGCTCGACCATGTACTTCAAAGAACATCCCTTGAATGTCGGGTATCATGGAATCCAAGAAGAACGCGACTGGATCTGCGATGAGCTAAGGGGCTATTACCCTTCATTTTTTGCCTATTGGAAGAAGCTTGAGAAACACTTAACTATTGAAGCAAAATGAACCTGAATCGAGAAGAAATTGCGGCCTTTGAACAGCGTTACAGAACAACTTTTGTCAATTCGTTGGCGGGGTTTCGTCAGGTGGTATTGGTGGGAACGAAGTCAGCGGAAGGTATCGCTAACCTCGCCATTTTTAATTCGTTGATGCACATTGGTGCGCATCCACCCTTGTATGGAATCCTCAACCGACCTGACAGCGTGCAACGCGATACCCTTCAAAATATCCTTGAAACGAAGGAATACACCTTGAACTTTGTTCGCGCGACAGACTTCGAAAAAGCCCATCAAACTTCTGCACGCTATGAGAAAGATGTTTCTGAATTCAAGGAAGTTGGATTTGAAGAAGAATACATCGATGGCTGTGCAGCCCCTTTCGTGAAAGATGCAGTTGTAAAAATTGCGATGCGACTGGAAGAAATTATACCAATCCCTTTAAACGGCACACAGTTGATTGTCGGAAGTATTGTGCATGTCGAGTTGAAAGATGGCCTTGTAGGTCAAGATGGATTTGTCTCCTTGTCGGACGAGGAGACCTTGTTGTGTCAAGGCTTGGATGCGTATTTTATCGCTTCACCTATCGGACGTTTGCCCTATGCCAAACCTGGAAAAACGCTCCAATGAAAAAGGTGAAGAAATCTGATTTGCCTGAAAAAATCTGTGTAGTGTGTCAAAAGCCCTTCACCTGGCGAAAGAAATGGGAAAAGGTATGGGACGATGTCAAGTATTGCAGCGATCGTTGCCGAATGAATAAAAACAAAACATGAAAAATACTGGAATCCTTTTCCCGCATCAACTCTTTGAAGAAAGCGTGCTGCTCGAAAGATGTTCGACCATTTATCTTGTGGAAGAATCTCTCTTTTTCAAGCAGTATCCCTTTCACAAACAGAAAATTGCCTTCCATCGGGCAAGCATGAAGTTTTACGCGGCCTATCTTCAATCGAAAAATATTGAGGTGGTCTACATCGATTCCTTTGACGCATTGGCTGATGTTCGCACCTTGATTCCTCATCTAAAATCTGAAGGACTCAAAGACCTTCTATGCCTTGATACAACCGACGATTGGCTGGAGCGAAGAATGCATCATGCCTGTGAAGCCAATGATTTAACCCTTACGAAGCATCCGAGCCCCTTGTTTCTCAATACATCAGAAGACATTGAGACTTATTTTTCGGCGAGAAAACGCATGTTTCAAACGGACTTTTACAAAGACCAACGACTCAAACGAAATCTCCTCATCGACCAAGATCAAAAGCCACTTGGTGGGAAATGGAGCTTTGATGATGAAAATCGCTTGAAATACCCCAAAGGGAAAGTTTCACCCACGACACGTTTTTCAGCGCCGAATGACTATTATACAGAAGCCATTGCCTACACTGAAAAGTACTTTCCTGACAATTATGGAAATCTAGATGTTAGCTATTGTTATCCGACCACGCATGCCGAAAGCAAACGCTGGTTGACTGACTTTTTCAGAGAACGATTTTCTGAATTTGGCGCCTATGAAGATGCCATCGTTTCGAAGGAGAAATTCTTGCACCACAGCGTTTTGACTCCCATTTTGAATGTTGGATTGATCACCCCTCAATACATTGTGGATGAAGCGATGTTGTATGCGGAAAATCATGCAGTTCCTCTGAATTCTTTGGAAGGTTTCATCCGACAGCTTGTGGGTTGGAGAGAATTCATTCGTGCGGTTTATGCGCTAAAAGGTAGAGAGGAACGCACGCGCAATTATTGGGGATTCACACGGAAAATACCACCTTCATTTTGGAACGGAACTACAGGAATAGCGCCCTTCGATAGCACGGTCAAAAAGGTGTTGGAAACGGGGTATTGCCATCACATCGAACGTCTGATGGTCTTGGGTAACTTCATGCTTTTGTGCGAGTTCGATCCCGACGAGGTGTACCGATGGTTCATGGAATTGTTCATTGATTCCTACGATTGGGTCATGGTGCCAAATGTCTATGGGATGAGTCAATTTGCCGACGGTGGTTTAATGGCCACCAAACCCTACATCAGCGGGAGCAATTACCTGATGAAAATGAGCGATTACGAAAAAGGCGAATGGCAAGGGGTCTGGGACGGACTTTTTTGGCGCTTTATGCACGTTCATCGCGATTTCTTCCTGCAAAATCCGAGGTTGGGCATGCTGGTAGGAACCTTCGATAAAATGCCAAAAGAAAAGCAAGAGTTGCATTTGAATCGTGCCGAGGGATTTTTGGGTGAATTGGATTGAGAAAAAGAATCTAGTTTAACTTCAAAAAACACAACAGCGATTGGTCAAATTGTAGTGCAGCTCAGATTTTTGAGAACGAGAAGAAGCATGGGGCCTTCTAGAGTCATTAAAATAATTATTTTTGATTTATGAGTAAGGATGATGACAAACTAATGGCCGAAATTCAACGGCTAATCGCAGGACAAGAATTCAATTCAGAAGAAGAATTGCAAACGTATCTAAAAGGTATTTTAGGGCAGAAAATCCCATCGTCACCCCATAGCTTGCTGAGCGCAGAAGAGCAAGCCCAAGACTTGGTGTTTGCGGCCTATAAGCTTCCACTCAATAAAGCCAAATTAAAGATCGAAAAGGCACTTCAACTTGATCGGAACTGCATTGTGGCCTATGAGTTCCTCGGCACTCAAGAGGATGCTGCAGAAATTGCACTCGTATTTTACGAGAAAGGGATTCAAATTGGGAAACAACGCTTTGGAGGTGCCTATTTAAAGGAGAATAAAGGTTTTTTTTGGGGCTTACACGAAACTCGGCCCTACATGCGCTGTTTGCAACATTATGCAGACTGCCTTTATGCCATGGGAGAAGTCAAAGAGTGTGTTCGGGTCCTGGAGGAAATGATTGAGTTAAATCCGAATGACAATCAAGGCGTCCGAGACCTATTGTTGCTGTACCTCATTGAACTTGATGAGCGGAAGAAATTTAAAAAATATGCCGAAATGTACAAAGAGGATGATATGGCATTTTCCCTGTTTAACCATGCTTTATTTGCCTTTGCCACAATGGGAGAAACAGCGGAATCGAACAAAAAGCTTCAACTGGCAATGAATCAAAACAAGTTTGTGGTCCCCAACCTTTTGTCAAGAAAAGAAATCAAATCCATACCCGAGTCCCATGGGTTTGGCGATGAAAACGAGGCAATCATGTATGTTCACTATGCCCAATTTACTTGGCAAACCAAAATAGGAGCAATCGAATGGATCAAAAGACACTCAGGAAATTAAGCGCACCATTTTCTTTAGTTGTTTTTGTTATTGGAAGAAGAGAACTTCCCTAATTGGTATCGTCTGATTAATATAGTATGCTATCAATTTTGATGATACCTGAATGATTGCCATATAGAGAGTAAGCAACTTGTCGCATATTTACCAATTTTTGGTATGTTTAGTTTGATATTTGCACCACATGAGTAAAAACACATCAAGATCACTGGGTGATCACTTTGAGCAGTTCATTAACAAGGAAATAGAATCAGGTAGATATGCCTCTGCCAATGAGGTTATTCGAACAGCGCTTCGTCTACTTGAAAGAGAGGAGAAAAAAATCAACCAGATCAGGAATGCCCTTGTTGTTGGAGAAGAAAGTGGATGGGTCAAAGATTTCAATCCTGAAGATCACTTGAAGGCGCTTCATAAGAAGTATAAATGAGTTTGCTCGAACTAGAGAATATACAAAATGTTAAACTCATTTCTTACATCAATAATTCATTGGATAAAATCATTTTTTTGTCTTCTACCATTCCTCACTTTTGGACAAGTGAATGATACTGTTTTGCCACAGATTGAATTTGAAGATTATCCTTTGGATTTTGAAAATAAAACAGTGAAATTTAACTTGGAATGGGCGGATACCATCATTAAAAAAACACATCAAATTTATTTGGTTCAGCTGAGACCTTCATGCGATGATGGAAAGAAACGCAAAACTATTCCGCCAAATTCTAAACGAAAGAAAATTGATTGCTATCCCTCGTCTGTGATTCAAATCGTTTACACAAAAAATCCTTGGAAAGATTCTGTTTTTGGTTTTGATCGATCGCGGATGTTTAAATGGAAAAAGCTTAAAGCTGCGGATTATTTTCAGACAATAAATGTTGCTTTAGGGAAAAGAGTATCCGAGAATTCGATTGTCCAAGTATGTTATGAACCACGACATGCTATTGTGTTTTTGGACTCCATGAATCAGATAATAGGAATTCATGAAATATGTTTTATGTGCGCAAAAAGTCAAATTGCTTTTCGAGATGTTGAATATGTCAATTTGTTTACGGATGATTTTCTGTACTTGAAAAGGTTATTCGTGAAGTACGGATACAAAGATCTGACATCGAAAATAAGTAGAAGGACACGAAGGATCAGAGTAAAACATTTTGCTTAATGCGGTACATCTACTTTTGCAACGAATAAACCGCTTAATCGATGCGAAACATGCAACGAATAGGATTCCTTTCTATACGCATTCACCGATTATTCATTCACTTAATTGAGCTGATTCAATTCTCATCCCCTCCCGCATTTTTGCTTATTTTCGTTCCATGATTCGAACTTTTCTATTTGCCATCTTTAGCTGCTGTTTTCTTTTCGCCTCGCATTCCCAATGGACCGAAAATCAAAGTCCAAGTTATCCGGAGCTGATTACTTACCTGGAAAAACTAGATGCCCAACACAAAGAGATTGAGTTCTATGCGATGGGGCAGTCAGACTATGGTCTGCCGATTTATCTGTGTATCATCAACGGTGCGCAAGACTCCACCAAAACCATGGCGAAGGCGCGTAAGGAAACGACGATTCTCATTAACAATGCCATACATGCGGGCGAACCGGATGGGATCAATGCCTGCCTCATTTGGTTGGACAACTGGATCAAAGGAGGAAAGAAAACAAAGAATTTGCCGGTCATCGCTTTTATTCCAGCCTACAATGTCGGTGGGATGATGCACCGCGGAACGAGCTCGCGCGCCAATCAGAATGGTCCCGAAGAGTATGGTTTTCGAGGAAATGCACAAAACCTGGATCTGAACCGTGATTTCATCAAAATGGATTCGCGCAATGCCTTCACCTTCGCAAAAATTTACCACGCACTAAATCCAGATGTCTTCATCGATACACACGTGTCGAATGGGGCGGATTACCAATATACGCTGACTTACATTGCCTCCATGCGGGAGCGAATGGCACCGGGACTTGGTACTTTGCTCTACGAAAGCATGATTCCCGCGCTGACAAGTAAACTCAAGGACAAACAATGGGATTTTTTTCCTTACGTGGAGTTGGTGGGTGAAACGCCAGAGAAAGGAATTCATGCCTTCAACGATCTTCCTCGCTATGCCATGGGCTATGCGGCTTTGTTCGATGCCTTGAGCTTCACGATTGAAACGCACATGCTCAAGCCTTTTCCAGAACGGGTAAAAGCGACTCATGACATGATTGATGAGGTGATCCAATGGACAGATAAAAATCGGATTAGCATTGAAAATGAGCGCAGTCAAGCAGTGAATTATTGGCGCGAACAAACACAGTTCAAGTTCAATTATGCATTGTCTGAAAAAAAGGATTCAATCCGTTTTAAGGGCTTCGAACACAGTTTCCCGCTTAGTGAAATAACTGGTCTTCCGCGCTTAAAATACCACCAAGACAGACCATACGAGAAATTCATTCCTCACTTCAAAACTTACCAAGCCAAGGATTCCACGTTTATTCCAGCCGCCTTCATTGTAGGCGGTCAGTGCCGCGACATCATCGAGCGATTGGTTGCAAACGGCATTCAATTCGAAACGCTACAAAAGGATTCCTTGATTCAACTTGGACAAGAACGTGTCGTGGATTTCAAAACCATCTCCCGTCCCTACGAAGGACATTTTTACCATTCGGAGGTAAATACCGAAGTGGAAAAGGCAGTGGTTCAATTCAAAGCAGGAGATGTTGTGGTTCGTTTGGATCAGCCAGGACGAAATTATCTCCTTTCAACGCTGACACCTCAGGCAGAGGATAGCTATTTCCGTTGGAACTTTATGGACAGCTACCTGCAGCAGAAGGAGTATTTTTCGGCCTACGTATTTGAAGACCGCGCCTTGGAGATTTTAGCAGCAAACCCTTGGTTGAAGCAAGAACTTGAAACATTGAAAACTGCCAGCAAGGAGTTTCGCGAATCGCAGAATGAACAGCTCTATTTTATTTACAAAAACAGCGCGTATTTCGAAGACCATTTAAACGTATTGCCCATTTTTATTCTGCCGAATTTTCAGTAACATTGAGTTATGGAAAATGTAGCAAGAGCAATCGCGTATTTGGCTTATGCCGTGGCAAGTGCCGACCATCATGTGGATGAGATTGAACGCAAAGCAATTCATTCCTTCATCGATGACCATTGGCAACTATTGGCTGATGCCGAAGATCCATTTGGCGCTCGAACCTTAGACTTCGTCGACAAGATGATTCCCGCTCTTGAGGTGAATAACATGTCATCAGAGGAAGCCTTCAATCATTTTAAAGAAATGTTCGAAGCGAAGAAAGACTTGTTTTCTCCCGAATTGAGATCGTTCATTGTCCAGTTGTGCATCCGCACAGGGGCAGCTTTCAACCAAATGAATAAATCGGAATTGGTATTGATTTCTCAGGTTGAGCTATTGCTGCATGGATAATCCATTTTTCTTCGTGTAGTTCGATTCAAATACATTGCAGAGGAGGAAATGAATTCGTATTTTTGAATTCAAACTATTGCTATGAAGAAATTTCTCGTGTTCAGTGGATTCATTCTATCTTCTTTCGGAACATTCGCTCAAGATACGACTTGGGTGCAAACATTTACCTTCGATTCAATCACTTCGCGTCGTTCGAATTTCGTGTTCCCGGAAGCATTAAACGACATGCGCTTCGAGAAAGTACTGATGTACTACAAATTGAAGTGTAGCCCCTTGACATCTTGGGATCAATACAACTGTGGAGAATGGGACTACTTGACCTACACCCGCGTTTTTGATCACACAGGAAATTTTGATTCCGTGCGTGTGGATGGCAGCCGTTTTCTTTCGGATTGGACTACACCAACTGCGATTAACTACGCACCAGTACCATACCTCTATGCGGATTCGTATGCACGCGCTGAGCACAATCGTTCGGGTGGAACATTGACGCCGTATGATGTTACCTCTGGTTCCTCAGGTGCTGTTCACCCTTTCCCATTCAATGTGGCGAAAAATGGCGGACGTTACCAGATGATGTTGACAGCAGCAGAATTGGCGGCAGCGGGAATTACAGCAGGAGATATTCAGTCACTGTATTTGTACCTCAATGATGTCAGCATCAATGGGGAGATGAAATATCCGATGATTTCCTTGAAATCGACAAGCGATGCTACTTTGACTAGTTTCCACAGCATGGGCTTCACACCTGTTTACAATGCGTCACGATGGAGTGGAGGCAGCCAGTCGGAATTGGTGCTTGGTCAAAATGAATTGATGTTCTATCAATCATTTGCGTGGAATGGAACAGACAATTTGATCGTAGAGTTTTATTTTGAAAATTCTATGGATGCCATGAATACCCTAGGATTCGAAGCCGAGGCTACCAACCAAAATGCCGTATATTACAACTCCATGAATGGATGTATTGAGTTCTCTGGCTCGAATTATTCGATGTTGGAGCTGTCCGATTTCGATTTGGGTTCGGAAATGACCATTACATTTTGGGCAAAGGGCACGGGTTCAGCTGGGACAAACACATCGATTCTTGAAGCGTATGACATGAATGGCGATCGCACAATCAATATTCACATGCCTTGGAGCGACAACAACATGTACTTTGACGCAGGGGCGGGTTCAGGATACGATCGCATCAATAAGGTGATGACCACCGCGGAAATTGATAACACGTGGAACCATTGGGCCTTTGTGAAGAAGCAATCTACAGGGGAGATGTTCGTCTATAAAAACGGAGTGCTTTGGCATTCAGGGACCAACAAGAATATGGCACTTGGCTATATCAGTCGCTTCATCCTTGGATCGAACATGAACCAGCAATACTTGTGGAAAGGCAAGCTGGATGAATTCCAACTTTACAACGCGGCCTTATCCCAAGCAACGATTCAGTCCTACATGACCGAGCAGCCAACGGCAGCGCACCCGAACTGGAGTAATTTATTGGTGTACTATGATTTCGACGATACACAATGGGCGCAAGATAAGTCATCCACTGACTGGAAATTGATGCCTTCTCAGACAGGAATGTTCCGCTTTGATGAATACCCATTGGCAGGAGTGAAACAAGATGTGAATCGTCCGCGTTTAGCACTTGGACAAGGAACGGTGAGTGGGACCGATGTGGTGACGTATCATCCTGAATTGAAACTGAAAGAACCACAGGTGATCTTCGAACAAGAGCCTGCTGCAAATCATTTTATAATCACCAATTCATACCTTGGACTTCCTCAAGGAACGACAGTTGTATACAATCAAAATGGAGATACGGTGTCACAAGTGCCTACAACAGGTACGAACGTGTTGACTAACGAACAAATCACCTATTACCGCGAACCATACGAGATCATTAAAGACATTGAAATCGCTCGTTATATCACGCCTTATGGAATTAACTTTGACCTCGGTCCTCAAGGGTTTGCATGGATTTATGATGTCACTGACTACCAGCATTTGTTGCGCGATACGGTGGATTTGGCAGCGCACAACACACAAGAATTGCTCGACTTACGCTTTGCGTTCATTCAAGGCATTCCGCCACGCGACGTTCAAAGTCGTGAGCCAATTTGGGCCGATTTCCGCAGTTATAATTTCGCGAATCTAGCCAACGATGTATCATTGGAATCAAAGAATGTCTACCTGCCAGACACATCGGACATGTTCAAAATCAAAACACGCCTTTCTGGCCACGGTCAAGTAGGGGATGGTGCGTGTTGCGAATGGGTGCCTAATGACCACCAAATTAAAGTCAATGGTTCACCAACGTTTAACTGGAACATTTGGCAAACAACGGAATGTGGCGACAACCCGAACATTGGTCAGGGTGGAACATGGCCCTATGCGCGTGAAGGATGGTGCCCAGGAGACATGGTGCGTGAGCACGAATTTGAATTGACACCCTATGTAACACCGGGTGATTCTGTGGCGATTGATTACAGCGTCAACCAAGTGCCAACAAATGACCCAGGTCAAGCAGGCGGAAATTACATCATGGCCTTTGACTTGATTTCATATTCAGCACCGAACTTCCAGAACGATGCTGCCATCCTCGACATTTTGAATCCGAACAACTACGAATATTACCGCAAGTACAATCCGACCTGTTCGAATCCTCGTGTGATTTTGCAGAATACGGGTGAGCAACCCTTGACGAAATGTACCATCCGTTGTTGGATCACTTATGGAAACTGGATTGAATACGAGTGGACGGGGAACCTAGCGTTTCTTGAAAAGGAAATCGTTGAAATCCCAGTGCCTGATGTCTCTTGGTGGACAGATCTCGAAGGAAATTTGACCTTCTCCGCTCAAGTGTACAATGTAGAAGGTGATCCAGGATTGGATGAATACAGCAACAACAACTTCAAGCAAACCAAATTCAAAGCACCTGAATTGATTGATGGCCCATTCTTCGTTTGGTTTACAACAAACAATAAAGCGAGCGAGAATAAATACAAGCTGATCGATGCCAGCGGAACGGTATTGTTTGAGCGCACAGGAATGGCGAATACGACTCAATACAAAGACACCTTCGATCTAGCTCCTGGTTGCTACAGCATCATCCTTGAGGATACGGATCACGATGGAATTGCGTTTTGGGCTTCGGCACAATTCGAAGGAGAATCTTCAGGGCAATTCCGCTTGAGAAAAGTTGGAGGATCTTACATCGAATTTTTCCCAGGAGATTTTGGCCATTACCACCGATATAATTTCTCTGTTGGATTTACCCTTGGTACCGAAGAAACAGCGCTTACCCATGAGGTCGCGGTATTCCCGAACCCAACATCCGGTGAATGTACCATTGAAGTGAGTGGATTTGTCAATGGGAAGGCTGATTTAACCATTTACGACCTCACAGGACGCTTGGTGCATAGCGAGGCGATGTTGGCTACGAGTAATTTCGCGGAATCTCAAGTCGATATGGCAGCGTTCCCATCAGGACGGTACATTGTGAAAATCGTTACCAATGATCAAGTGTACACAAGTGCCTTGGTGAAACAGTAATAGAATCAATAGATTCCATGTAAATGGAATAAAAAAGAGGCTGCAGAAATGTAGCCTTTTTTGTTTTCAATGGACAAAGCCGCTTGATAATCCTTAAATTTGGACCTTAAAATACAAGCAATGGCATTTGATATCGCAGTAATTGGTGGAGGCATCGTTGGAGCAGCCACATTTTATAAGCTCCAAAAGAAAAATCCAAACTTGAAAATCATATTGATTGAGAAGATGGATAAATTGGCCGATCATCAAACAGGACACAATTCAGGGGTTATCCACTCTGGTTTATATTACAAGCCGGGTTCACTTAAAGCAAGAAACTGCATTCAAGGTCGTCACGAATTGGTAGCCTTTGCCAAAGAATACGGCATCGCTCACGATGTGTGTGGGAAAGTGGTAGTTGCTACTGATGAAAAAGAACTCCCCAATCTAGAGAAAGTGTTTAAAACGGGGATGGAAAATGAAATTGAAGGGATTCAAAAGATTAATGCCGCCGAAGTACAAGACATCGAACCATACGTTGAAAGTATCGGCGGAATTTGGGTGCCCTGCACAGGGATTATTGATTTTAGAGGTGCGACAGAGAAGATGGCTGAACTCGCATTGGCCATCAATTCAGCAAGTGAAATGCACCTCGGTCATGAAGTGCTCGGCATCGAAAAAGGAGAAGAAACATCGAAGATCATGACCAATAAAGGCTCATTTGAAGCGAAATACCTTGTGTTCTGTGCCGGATTGCAAGCCGATCGTTTGGCCAAGAAGGATGGGGTAAACTTGAAAGAAAAAGTGGTGGGATTCCGAGGAGATTATTACGAACTCACTGAAGAGGCGAAACATAAAGTCAAAAATCTGATTTATCCTGTGCCTGATCCAGACTTTCCATTTCTAGGAGTGCATTTTACCCGAATGACCGATGGAGAAATTGAATGTGGCCCGAATGCCGTGTTTACTTTCAAGCGTGAGGGTTATGGAAAGACTGACTTTTCCTTGCGCGATACGGTCGATGCCTTGACCTATGGAGGCACTTGGAAATTGTTCTTCAACAACATGTCTTTTGGAATCAATGAGTACCGTAGAGCATTTTCGAAGCGCTTGTTCTTGAAAACATTGCAACGCATGATTCCTTCACTCACGATGGAAGACATTCATCCGGGTCGTTCAGGTGTACGTGCACTTTTACTGGCACAAGATGGAGATACCCGCGATGATTTCAGAATCGAGTACCATGGCCGTTCAATCCATGTCTTGAACGCTCCTTCACCTGCTGCAACGGCATCCTTGGCTATTGGAGGATATATCGCTGATGAAGCAGAAAAGCATTTTGGATTAAAATAAGTGGGAACTCCGAAAAATTGGATTCAAGTCATTGGCATCTTTGTGCTGCTTTCATCGTGTCAACCGCAGGAGAAAATGAAATGTGAGGTAAAATCAATCCGGGAATTAACCGATATCCCATCTGCATCTGGAATTGAATACATCGACAATGCCTATTTTGTTATTGGAGATAACGCACCTTGGATGTACGTGTTGGATGCTTCATTCAATCGCACTGCGCAATATATGTTGGGTGACTACCTACCCAATGAAGAGGGAATATTACCGAAAGCTGAAAAACACGATTTCGAAGCGATGACAAAAATTTCCTGGAAAGGTAAGTTGTACCTCGTTGTTTTTGGCTCAGGATCGAAAAAACCGCATCGTTTTGAGGGGAAGATAATTGATTTGCAGGAGAAAAATACAGTAGGAACCTTTTCACTACAAAATCTGTACGATCAAATTCGGGATGCAGCAAAACTAGAACTGAGTGAATTGAACATCGAAGCTGCAGCTGAGGTCAACGGAAAACTCTATCTATTCAACCGGGGGAAGAATAAGTTGATTGTGATGAATGTTGAACATTTTATGGAGTTTATTCACCAAGAATCAGCCGTATTGAAATTGAAGGTTTATTCCATTGACTTGCCTGAAATGAATAACATTCGAGCTGGATTCTCTGGAGCTGCTGGAGATCAGAAGCACAACCGCATTGTTTTTACTGCGTCGGTTGAGGATACAGACGATTGGGTGCAGGACGGTGAAATATTGGGCAGTTATCTTGGCGTAATTGATTTGGAAAATATTCAACAGCATTATAGGCCAGAAACTGTTCAACTTGTTGGAAAGGATAAACGCGAAAAGTACAAGGTAGAGTCCATAACAATTATTGAAAATCAAGAAGATAAAATGAATTGTGTTCTTGTGACGGATAATGATGGATTGAATTCAGAACTCTTAACAATTTCGATCGACTTTCAATAGCGATGTCAACGTTTGTTAAAGACATAGTGTTTGTGTCACGTTTTGCAATGACTTCACTATATTTGCGCTCATGATGAATTTTAAGTTAAACAGATGTGTAATGCTTTTGGCAATTTTTGCCATAGCCTTCAATTTGTTCAGCAATTCATTGTTCGGTTCAGCGATTAAATTATCTACAAATCAATCGCAAACAGTTCTTAAAGACCTTAAAACTCTTCAAATTCTTGGTCAATCGTTGACGGAGGATCTTGATGTTTCAGAAGTTGAAGAGGATATTGAAGAAGAATCAAGCGATATTGATGACGATGAAAGTGATGATTTCTTTCACTGTTTCTCTTCTCATGTCACCTTTCAAAACTATTTATTTGCATCATCGGCTCCTTATCTGAAACCACTTCGAAGTCAGGAGATCCCATTGTTTCTTTTATTTGAGAATATTCGACTGTAGAAAATTCATCCAGGCCTAAGCCTTTAAGTATGAATATTAACAGTTTAAACGCTCAAAATGACAAATTTACATGCATCCTTTGATAGGGATCATGCGCTTCATCAACTTAAACATTATCTTCCGTCGCAAGCACCATTGAAGGATTTTATCCATCACAATACCTTGCACGCATTTCAGGAGAAATTCTTTCACACAGGATTAGCCGAAGCAGCTCAAATTTTTGGCTACAAAGTATATTTATCCTTAGAAGAATATCAAGCGCTGTATGCCAATGGAAAGATCAATGATGAGGTTCTTAACAAAATCTTGGAAACACAGGAAAATGATGGTCCAAAAATCACAAAAGACCAGCTGCTTACTGCGCGTTCGGAAGACACCCTAATTCCGCGAATCGGTCGCTTGCGGTCAACATGGAAATCTCAGTTTCGGATAGATCTCGATTCGTTGGTGCACCCAATATTGTTCCGAATCATTGGGAGCTACCTCGATCAAGGTGTAGCCATTTGGAATTTCCCCCACAACGATGAGGGGTTGATCTCTTCCTTGCGGGAGTTGGAAAAAAATAGTTTGACGAGCTTCTTTAGAACAAACAAGGTACGCACCCTTCTTGTTTCCGGTGGATTCACGACCGAGAGTTTACTGCAAATGATCGTTGGTGACGAGTCCTTGTTCGAGCAGTATTTGATGGATCAACAATGTGCACATCCAGGGTGGTCAGGCATCGTATCTGTAATCGATGACAATCCAGGAGCCTTGACGGATGCCAGAAAAATTTCGTTGGAGGAGTTCATTCAACTGGAATTGTTGATGGAAATCGATGCCTTAGATGACCACTTTGGGGCAATTTGGGCACCACTTGCCACACGCATGACTGAGCGTCCAACTCCGCTTTTCGAAGATGTTATTCCATCAGAAACTCAGCGTTTTCAACGTTTGTGGCAGGATGCTTTTGAGTGGACTTTCTACAACAATGTCTTGAGTGGCATTAAAGTCTCACGCGTTGAAGCAGAGAAAACAAGCAAGTCATTTCAATCTATCTTTTGCATTGACGACCGTGAATGTTCCTTGCGTCGTTATGTTGAGGAAGAAGATCCAAATTGTGGCACCTATGGTACTGCAGGATTTTTTGGTGTTGAATTCTACTACCAGCCAGAACACGGTAAGTTCTATACGAAAGTGTGTCCTGCACCCATAACTCCGAAGTACTTGATTCGCGAGTTGGAGAGTAGCATTAGCAGAAAAAAAGATTTCCACTTTGGGAAACATACGCATGGCCTTGTACTCGGTTGGATCATTACACATACACTTGGTTTTTGGTCCATTGTAAAATTGTTTTTGTTGATTTTTAAACCTGAACAGTCACAGTCTTCTGTCTCATCCTTCAATCATATGGATGAATTCTCAACCTTGACGATTGAAAATACCAACGGTGAAATGACTCCGGAAGGATTGCAAATTGGATATACATTAACGGAAATGACAGATCGCTTGGAGAATTTACTCCGAAGTATCGGCCTTGTCGATCATTTCGCACCATTGATTTATGCGGTAGGACATGGGTCAAGTAGTGTCAACAATACCCACTACGCAGGTTACGATTGTGGCGCTTGTTCTGGCCGACCAGGATCTGTCAATGCGCGTGTGATTTGTCACATTGGAAATCATCCTATTGTACGTAACATGTTGCGCGAACGTGGAATTGATATTCCATCGACAACGCAATTTGTTGGGGCATTGCATGATACTTCTCGTGATGAAATTTCATTCTATGATTTGGATGCACTTCACGAGAAGAATAGAACATTGCATGCCGAGAACTATGCGCATTTTAACCATGCACTGACGAAAAATGCTCGTGAGCGATCTCGACGATTTATGTCCATTAACACACACAAATCGGCATGGAAGGTTCACCGCGAAGTGAAGCAAAGAACGGTTTCTCTCTTCGAACCACGGCCAGAATTAAACCACGCAACAAATACCTTGTGTGTTGTAGGTCGTAGGTCCTTGACTGAAAATCTTTTTTTGGATCGACGCTCATTCTTGAATTCATACGATAGCACGACCGATCCTGAAGGAAAATACCTCTTGGGGATTTTAAATGCTGTAGCACCAGTTTGCGGGGGGATTAATCTTGAGTACTATTTTTCACGAACCGACAATCAACAATTGGGTGCTGGCACAAAACTGCCACACAATGTGATGGGATTGATTGGTGTAGCGAATGGAACAGATGGTGATTTGCGCACAGGACTTCCAAGTCAAATGATTGAGGTTCATGATCCACTTCGCCTCTTGGTCATTGTGGAACATACCCCTGAAGTTGTGTTGAAAACAATGAAAATCAATCCAGCAACGTTTGAATGGTTCGAGAATGAATGGGTGAAAATATGTGCCATACATCCGGTTACAAAAGAATTGTCACTGTACAAAAAGGGTGTATTTGAACCTCTCATTTATCTGGGAGAAACACCACCAGTTGCTCAAGATATTGATGCGATCATTGGCAAGGAACAGGAAAATATCCCTGTGTATTTACTTAAAACTGTTTAAATATGGAGTGGTATATCAATTTGTTCATTGTCCTTCCATTCGTCGGGTTCTTCTTAAGCCTACTTATTCCCCGAAAAAAGGAAGTGTGGTTGTCACGCTTGTCGTTTACAACCGTTGGTATTCAGTTGTTCTCCGCCCTTTTCTTTTCCATTTTGTGGCTGCTTAAAGGTGCTCATGTTATCAATTTGAAGGAATTCTCAATTTTTAAAGCAAAGGATTACGATTTCTACATCGATTTCTATTTTGATGGAATTACCTTGACATACCTCATTATTGGTGCCTTACTGACATTCATTATTACGGTCTATAGCCAGTATTACTTGCACAGAGAAGAAGGCTACAAGCGCTTTTTTAATGTGATCTTGCTTTTTTATCTTGGTTACAACATCATTATTTTCTCAGGGAATATTGAAACGCTGTTCATTGGTTGGGAGGTCCTTGGTTTGTCGTCGTTCTTGTTGATTGCGTTCTACCGTGATCGCTACCTGCCAGTAAAGAACGCCGTGAAGGTGTTTTCAATTTATCGCATTGGAGATGTAGGAATCATCATGGCGATGTGGTTGAGTCATCACTTATGGCACGAGAACATTTCCTTCTTCAAGCTCAATAATTATGAGCTAGTGCACGAGCATTTGGCAGAACACAGCATGCTTGGATTTACCATTGCGTTTATGTTCTTCATTTCTGCAGCAGCGAAATCGGCTCAGTTTCCATTTTCGTCTTGGTTACCACGTGCCATGGAGGGACCAACACCGTCTAGTGCCATTTTCTATGGGTCACTTTCGGTGCATATCGGTGCTTTCTTGTTGATGCGTACCTATCCATTTTGGGAACAGCAAACATCTTTCAGGGTATTTGTTGTGTTCATTGGGGTGATTACAGCGGTCATAGCAACAATGTCCGCGAGGGTTCAGTCTACAGTAAAAAGCCAAATTGCCTATTCGTCCATTGCTCAGATTGGCTTAATCTTCATCGAGATTGCCATTGGTTTGCAGGAAGTTGCACTCGTGCATGTCGCTGGGAACGCATTCTTGAGAACCTACCAATTGTTGGTTTCTCCTTCTGTGGTAAGCTATAAGATTCGTGAGCAATTCTACAACTTTGTTCCTCGTCAAAAAACCATCGAAGATTCTTGGCCTCGACGCATAGAATACACGTTTTATATGTTGAGTTTAAAAGAATGGAACCTCGATTCGTTCATGTACCGCAGCATGTGGAATCCACTGAAGAAATTAGGTTCACGTTGGGCTTTCCTCACCTTTAAAAATGTCTATTATTTCTTTGCCTTGACATTTGTCACTGGACTTGTGCTGGCCATGAATCCTGATGTTGTACCTGTTCGCTTGAGAGCATATCTTCCGCTTCTATTCGGATTGATTGGATTGTTGATGGTCATCAAAGCTTTTACAGAACGCAAGAGTGTGCGCTTGAGCTGGAGTTTAATCATCATGAACCATTTATGTATTGCTTTGGCCATCTCATTCAACAAACACTTTGATGTTTCTCACCATATCTGGTACCTAAGTGGAGTGATTGCCTGTGGTTTATTGGGGTATCTGTGCGTCCAACGACTCCGAAAACAAGGAGAGTGGGTGAGTTTGGATCGTTTCTACGGACATGTCTATGAACATCCGCGCATTGCCTCGGTTTTTCTTCTTGCGTGCCTGGGTATCTCAGGTTTTCCAATTACACCAACATTCATTGGAGAGGATTTAATTATCTCTCACATTGAAGAAAACCAAATCCTACTGGCATTTTTAATAGCCATGAGCTTAATCATCAACGGGCTGGCATCGATTCGTATGTATGCGCGAATCTTCCTTGGACCGCACGTGAAAACATACCATGAAACCGCAAAAAGATCTTCATAAATTTTAACCATATAGACTATATATTATGTCCAACTATAACAATAAAAAGAGCATTCCTCTGGATGGATTCAAAGGACTCAAACAAAATTTCTCATCAGATGCACTATCTGGATTTCTCGTCTTTCTTTTGGCCCTGCCATTGAGTTTGGGTATTGCTGGCGCTAGTGATTTCCCACCGATTTATGGATTGATTACCGCCATGATCGGGGGTATCGTCGTTTCCTTCTTTGCTGGATCCTTATTGACAATAAAAGGTCCTGCCGCAGGACTGATTGTCATTGTTGCCGGTTCTGTTGCAGAACTAGGTCATGGTGATTCTGACTTGGGATGGAGGCTGGCACTAGGTGCTATTGTCGTTGCGGGTGTTGTTCAAGTACTTTTTGGACTTTTGAAATTGGGTTCATTGAGCGACTTTTTCCCCTTGTCAGCGGTGCACGGCATGTTGGCGGCTATTGGCATCATCATCATCAGCAAGCAGTTACATATCTTATTTGGAATGAACCCGGTAACCGAGTCGGGCAAGCCAATGGTTGAACCCCTCGAATTGTTGGTAGAGTTAAAAAATACCTTCGCACATTTTCTCCAACATAAAGATGTAGACATAGTAGGATTCGTTTGTTTAGGAATCGTTTTTGGATGGCCAATGATCCCTATTAAAGCCTTCAAGAAGATTCCTTCGGCTGTCGTTGTTTTAATCGTTTCGATTCCTCTTTCAAATTACCTGGGAATACACAATGGAAATGGGTACACTCCTCTGTTGAAATTTGATGAAGGTTTAGATAAAATTTTAGGCGTGAATGTCAACTTTGACGGTTTTTCTCAAACAGGTACGTTCATTAAATTTGTTATCATGTTTGCTTTGGTGGGTAGCCTTGAAGCCTTGTTGACAGTGAAAGCAGTGGACATGCTTGATCCGTACAAAAGAAAATCGAACACCAATAAAGACCTTATTGCTGTCGGAATTGGAAACATCATCGCTGGTGTCCTTGGAGGATTGCCAATGATTAGTGAAGTGGCGCGTTCTTCCGCGAATGTGAGCAACGGTGGTAAAACACGTTGGGCGAATTTCTTCCACGGTGTTTTCATCTTGTTGTTTTTGATTTTTGCTGTGTCGTTTAGTGATTTAATCCCCAAAGCGGCGCTTGCGGCAATGTTGATCGGTGTGGGATGGAAACTGGCACACCCAAGAGAATTTGGTTACATGGCAAAAATTGGAATGGATCAAATTGCAGTTTTCATTGTGACAATTATCTTCACGCTTGCCACAGACCTATTGGTTGGTATTGCAGTAGGTATTTTGTTGGAATTGATCTTGCACCTTTCTCGTGGTGTTTCCTTTAAAAGTTTGTTTAACTCTAAAATGATTGTTAACGGCAATACTGTTAAAGTAAAAGGCGCAGCTGTGTTTAGCAACTTTATTAAAGTAAAAAATAAACTCTTAGAGTTCCCATTGACATCAGATGTTGTATTGGATGTGAGCGACTGTGTATTGGTAGATCATTCGGTCATCGAAACATTGCATCACTTGAAAGATGATTTCGAAACGGAAGGTGGACATTTGGTGATTATGGGAATTGACGAGTTTACACCGATATCGAATCATAAGCTGTCTGTTCATCGTAAGCGCAAGTCATGATAAGAAAGCTGTTAATTGCATGCGTGGCTGTTTTTACAGCAATGCACACTGTTTCTTCCCAAAAGATGATCTCACCACAAACGCATGGCTGGATCATGTATTTTGGAAACCATAAAATCAATGACCGCTGGGGATTGCATACCGAATACCAATGGCGTCGTGCCGGACGAGATGAAAGCGCTAATATTTTTCAGGATTGGCAGCAGTCATTGCTTCGAATAGGCGTGGACTATTATGCGAAAAATCAAACACAATGGACAGCGGGGTATGGGTGGATTAAAACCTTTGAATACGGCGATCAACCCGTTTCACATTCGTTTAATGAGCACCGCATCTGGGAGCAGTTTATTGTGAAAAACAAGCTTGGCCGCGTAGATATTCAACACCGCTATCGCTTGGAACAACGATTCGTCGAACAATACAAACTTGGCACTTCAGGAGTGTATGAACAAAATGGATATGCCTTCAGAAATCGAATCCGTTATCGGTTTATGGTGACCCTTCCTTTGACCCGCAAAGAAATGAAGGACAACACCTTATTCTTGAGTATTTACGATGAGCCATTTTTGGGCTTTGGAAAAGGGATAGGGAAAAACATCTTGGATCAAAACCGTTTGTATGGAGCGCTTGGATGGCGTTTTACCAAAGATTTCAATGTGCAACTTGGTTATTTGAACCAATATGTCGTGAAATCGGACGGCATCAAGGCAGAACGCAATCATACGCTACAGTTGGCTATGATCTACAACTTCAACTTCAACTTTTCGAAGACAAGTATTAATAGTTACTAATTACGAATTACAAATTACAAATTACGAATTACAAATTACGAATTACGAGTTACGAATTACGAGTTACGAATTATGAGATACGAATTAGGTGGCTGAGGTGTGCTAGCAGACTCGAAGCCCGAGTTGCGAATTACGAATTACGAGATACGAATTACGAGTTGAATTGCGAATTTGTTGTTGTTCAATTCGAAGATTGATTCAGTCCATGTTCCATGCTCCATCAGCGCAGCGGTCTTTTGTCAGAAGTAAATCGTAACTTTTTAAGTCTTTTGTCCCTTGTCTTTCAGCGCAGCGATCATTTGTCATTAGTAACTAGTAACTAAAAGAACTACCCATTAATCGTATACGTTTGCCCATTGATTGTTATGGTGAAAGTACCATCGCACGTGCCATCTCCATAATTGATTAAACGCACTGGTTTATCCGTAGGGGTGATTTCGATTTCTCCTTTCGTGATATATCCACATCCGATTTTAATGTGCAGAGGTGAAGTAATACTTGCCACATATCCATCACCATTTACGACTGTCGCATTGGCTGTTCCGGTGATGTCGTATTCGTCGTCATAGAAGTTCAATAATGTTGTAAAACCATTGGTGAATGTTCGAACCCGCGATGACGTATAGTTGACGATTTCACCAGTCGCTAGCGTGACGATACCGTCAATGCCTACAGTGTAAAACGGTTGACCAAGGGTATTTAAGCCCATGTTTGTGACCACTTTTGTGCCTTCCACCTTGTTGTCATTCACATAATAGCCAATCGGCGTATGCGTAATCACAGTGCCTTGGGCATAGTAGTAGCCAGTAAATGTCGTGATGAGCTTTCCACGGCGTTGCTTGCCATCGTTGCAGTCACAATTGCTCGTTCCCCAATCAATGGTGATGGTTTTTGCAGAGTTTAATGTGTCCAGGGTAACAACCACGCTGCAAGGCGATTTAACCTCGTTGTTGATATTTCCTGTAGCGAGGTCATTCACGATCAATGTTCCATTTTTATAGAAGAACAGGTTTCCAGTGATGGCTTGATCGGCCATGTTCGAAAATTCCGAAAAAGCCGTTTCCACAGTCGCATTGATTTTGGGAGCACTGCTGTTGTCATATTTTCCTTTACATGATGAAAGTGAGGCGATTATTCCCATCACAAGTGCAGAAAGCAGGATTCTTTTCATAGTTAATATTTTTACTCCGAAAAATACACGGATTTTATCGCTTGACAATGGATTTATTCAAAATTTGATGCTTCGTAATTTGTTGCCGAAGGCAATTTAGAATTTGTTACTACGTAATTTGTTGCTGCGCAATTTGTAGTGAACAACACTGGTTTAATTTCTAACATTCCCTCAGGGATCAAATCCTGTATTGCGCAGCATCAAATTCCCTCAGGGACCAAATTTTTCAATTGCCTAGGGCAACAAATAAGTACCTTTGTGAAAAATCAAGAAAATGACAGAAGAAGTAAAAGCAGTAAGTTACTGTGTGGGCATGAGTATCGCCGGAAGTTTAATGGAACAAAACCTAGCGGGAATAGACACTTCCGTATTGGCTGAAGCCATCAGCGACGCCTTTGAAGGAAAAGAAATGAAATATACGCCAGAAATGGCCAATACAATCATACAGAATTATTTGCAGGTGGCTACCGAACAAGAGTTTGCCCAAAATAAAACGGTTGGAGAAGCTTTCTTGCACGAAAATAGTGTGAAAGAGGGTGTGCATTCAACAGCAACAGGATTGCAGTACGAAGTCGTAACGGCAGGTGATGGTGCAAAACCAGTAGCTACGGATACCGTGACTGTGCATTACCATGGGACCTTGACGGATGGAACTGTGTTCGATAGTTCAGTGCACCGCGGTCAGCCGGCGACGTTTGGAGTTTCTCAAGTGATTCCAGGATGGACAGAGGCGCTGCAACTGATGAGTGTTGGATCGAAATACCGTTTGTACATTCCTCAAGAATTGGCCTATGGCGCACACCCACATCCTGGTGGACCAATCAAACCTTACAGCGCATTGATTTTTGATGTTGAACTTATAGAAATTTCGTAATGAAACGATTTGGAATCATTCTTTTTGCACCAGCGCTATTTTTAGCGTCATGTGGTGGTGATGAAAAAACTGCAGCTGATGAAGCTACAATTGTATTAAAAACCCACAAGGATACCGTTTCTTATGTCTTGGGTGGAATGTATAAAAATTCTGTTGTTGGCGGTCAAGATCCAAACATTGCGAAGTTGGACATGCAACTTGTGTCGAAAGGCTTCAATGAAAATCTAGATGGTGCTTTTCCGCAGGATTGTCAAGCTACTTTGAAGCAATTGTTTGGACCAAACAAGCAAGATTTCAACGAGAAATACGCCAAAGAAGGCGCTTTATGCTTGGGTAGAATCACAGGATATAGCTTTTACCAGGACATGAAACGTTTGAACGCCATGTCGGAAGTGGATTTGAAGATGGTGCGAATTGGTTTTAAACATGGAATCTTAAAGATCGATACCCTATTGACCGAGCCGCAAAAACAAGCCATTATTGGAAGTTTTATTGCGGAGGTAAATGAAGCCAACGGAAAGAAAATGATGGCCAAGGCACGCAAGATTCCTGGAGCGAAAGTTTTTGATAACGGTGTTGTTATTCAAGTCATCAAAGAAGGAACGGGTGGATATCCATCGGCAACGGACGATGTAAAAGTCGAATACATACTCACTTCGGCTGTTGGCGATACCGTTCAAGATTCATACAAAATGAAAAAAGAGCGAGGAACTACGGATGCTGTTGCTTTACAACTCAATGGTGGCGTAATCCCAGGATGGTCTTTCGCTTTGCCGAAGATGAAAAAAGGTGGTCTTTACCGCTTGTATTTGCCGTGGAATTTGGCCTACGGAGAAGAAGCAGGACGTGAGTCTTTGTGCTTTGTGATTGAGTTGGTGGATTACGCCAAGCAAGGAACATTTGTGAAGCCCGATCCGAATACTGCGATTCCAGGGAACTAAAAATGAAGAATGAAGAATGAAAAATTGAGGTCTGCTATGCAGGCCTTTTTTTGTGGGAAGGTATTCTGTACAATGGATTGTTCAGTTGGTCTTTCGAATAGGAATGTACGATCCAATTGAGGATTTCAAGTTAATGATGCAATCTTTTTCGTAACTTCCATAGAAGTAATACATTTGTAGAAATGAATATCAACGATTACATAGAAATCAAACCGGACAAACGCTTTGGAAAGCCAGTTCTTAAAGGAATGCGCATTTCTGTTGTTGATGTCTTGAATTGGTTAGCCAATGGGATGACTCGAGAGGAAATCATATATGATTATCCTGAAATAAGCAATGAACATATCAATGCGTGTTTGTTTTTTGCCGCGGATCGAGAGGGTCATATGGGAAAGGCATCATGAACTTGTTGTTTGATCAGAATATTTCTCACCGCATTTTACCAAACATCCAAGACATTTTCCCGAATGCTAAGCAAGTGCGAGAGTTGGGATTGGAGAACCTTGCGGATAAAGAAATCTGGGATTATGCCAAAAAAAATGAATTCATCATCGTTACTTTCGATACAGATTTCTATGATTTATCCTTGGTCTGGGGAAATCCGCCAAAAATTGTTTGGATTAGAACCTTCAATCAGACGACTAAAAATATTGAGCTAATTCTTTGGAAACATATTAACGATCTGATTGAATTTCAAAAGGAAAAGGACCTTTCGTGCTTGGAAATAATTTATAATGAACAAACATTTAAATAGATGTCTGTTTTTTTTCTACCACGTCTCTTCAACTTCTTCCTTCTCAACACGATCAGGCTTGTTCCACAACGTGAAATAGAAGGATAGTCGATAAATCAATGGCAAACGGTTTACGGTCATTCCCGTAGTAGGGTCTTTAACTGTAATGAGGTATGAACCTCGGTATGGGCTGTTTGCACTGTTGATGACGTCGTAGTAAAGTCCAATATTCAATCGAATGCCGCTTTTGAATTCACGCGAAAACCCAGCACACAAGAATATTGTTGGTACAAATTTCTTAAACACAGCGGTTTGGTCCCAGACGTAGTTCGTTTTAATCATCTCCGCTTCAAGCCCTCCAAAAACCGTATTCTTGTAACGTCCATGCAAGAAAAAACCACCACCAAAATTATTGAAACTGAAGTTGGTTCCTTGCACAGGCTTTGACCAGGTACGCTGGTAACGGAATGTTGGTCCAAGGATGAAATTCTCATTCATGCGAAAACCAACCTTTGGACCTAAACCAAAAGCTCCACCTAGGTTAGAGGCACCGAAGAATCCATCCATGCCTAATTCAATGGCCTCAACCTGACTAAAACTTGAAAAAGAGATTGCTCCAAATAGAATAAGTGCCCAGCGTTTCATTGTGTAATATTTGGACAAATGTATACGATTTTTGTGCATAAGTAATGAAAGTTCTGTTTTCGTTTCCATCTCAACCCATGTATCTTTGCCGAAAAATTGTCCCCATGCAGATCCTTGACGGTAGAACTACAGCAGAAAGTATTCGGAAAGAATTGTCGGAAGCAGTGCAGGAGCGAAAAAGAAATGGAAAGAAAATTCCACACTTGGCAGCGATTCTTGTAGGAAATGACGGCGGTTCCCTAACCTATGTTGGTGCAAAAGTAAAGGCCTGTGATCAAATTGGTTTTGAAAGTACGCTGATTCGTTATGATGAAACAGTGCCGGAGGACATTCTTCTCGCAAAGGTGCATTCACTCAATGAGGACAAAAGCATCGATGGATTCATCGTTCAGTTGCCACTACCTGCGCACATCGATGAAATGAAAATCACGCTTGCCATCGACCCGAAAAAAGACGTGGATGGCTTTCATCCTGAAAACTTAGGGAAAATGATTTTGAATGTTCCTGGCTTTCTGCCTGCAACACCAGCAGGGATTGTGGAGCTTCTCAAACGAAACCACATTGCAACAGAAGGAAAAAATTGTGTGATTATTGGCCGTTCAAATATTGTTGGAACACCTTTAAGTATCATGCTCGGAAGAAATACGTCGACAGGCAATTGCACGGTGACTTTGGCGCATAGTCGAACAAACAACTTAAAAGAGTTGTGCCTGACGGCTGACATTCTTATCGCCGCCATCGGACAGCCCAATTTCGTTACTGCCGACATGGTTAAGGGGGGCGCTGTTGTGATCGATGTTGGAACCACGCGCATTGCAGATGCTTCTCGTGCTCGCGGGTGGCGTTTAACAGGCGATGTTGATTATGCCAATGTTGCTCCCAAATGTGCTTGGATTACTCCCGTGCCTGGAGGCGTTGGCCCAATGACTATTGCGTCTCTGATGATCAACACCTTGAAGGCGATGGAGCTGAAGGGGAAGTAGGTATTAGATTTTAAGACATCAAGACGTCAAGATTTCAAGACAAATCTTTGATAATTACGAATGACTAATTACGAGTTACGAGTTAGAATTTGGTGGCTCCACCGCAGCGGACACGTGAGGTGCGTTAGCAGTCTCGAAGCCACGAATTACTTTTAATCGTTAGAAACCAGTCAAACGGGACAGTGAAAAAAGATCAAGTCTTTGTGTCTTTTGTCTTTTGTCTTTTGTCTTTTGTCTTTTATTCCGCATTTGCGGAAGGGTCCTTTGTCTTACTATTCCGCATTTGCGGAAGGGTCTATATGTCTAATCACGAATTGCCGAAGGCATCAAATTGCGCAGCATCAAATTTTTAATTCTTAATCCTTCATTTTTAATTCTTCATTCTTCATCAAAGTCGATCCAAGGGCGTCTTCACCCCATCAACCAAGGAATAACAAGCCATCTTGTCTTTAAATACAGAAGACTTAAACACCGAAGTGTTGAGCAACATGCGCACGCAATCTTGAATGCCTTCGACGATGGATGGATGAGGGTGAATCAACTCAGAAAGTACCTCAATCGGCATTTGAAGTTTGATCAATAGTCCCACTGCTTGGATGGCCGTCGAGGCGTGTTCACCGACAGCGCGCATTCCCAAAATCCTCATCTCCTCATCGTTCGTCACAATAATTTTGAAGAATCCTTGGGTCTTTCGCATGGCAATCGCGCGGGTAATGAGGGAATAATCCAGTTTTACCACTTTGATAGGCATGTTTTTTTCGATGCACTGCGACTCATTCATTCCAACGGCAGCAACTTCAGGATTTAAAAACATGATGGTGCAAATGTTGTCATAGCTCAAAGGCGTAGCTTTGTTGCCGAACATTTTTTCTACGGCATGCCGTCCTTCGAGTTCTCCCATGTTTACTAAGGCAATTCGTCCCGACACATCTCCCGCAGCATATATGTTCGGGATATTGGTGCGGGTATCTTCATCGCCGATGTGTATGCCGCGTTTGGACATAAGCACCCCAGCATTTTCAATATTCAGGTTTTCAATATTCGGAATTCTTCCAATGGATAGTAGGGCTTTTTCCACTTGAATGATTTCGCGCGAACCATCGGGATAAGAAAGTTCATATTCAACTTCTCCATTGATCGTTTCCATGCGCTCAAGTTGAGCATTGTGGTGAATGGTGATGCCTTTGTCCTGAAAATTGCCAGCAACGAGTCTAGAAATATCGCCATCTTCAAAGGGCAAGATTTGATCTTGTCGGTCAATGATGTATACTTTTGTCTTCCCAAAATTTGAAAAAATGGTAGCGTATTCGCATCCAATTACTCCAGCACCAACAATCACAAGACTTTTTGGGTAATCTTCGATCTGATCAATTCCATCACTCGTGAGGATACTTTTCTCATCCACAACAATATTCGGAACATAACGAGGTCGGCTTCCGGTTGCCAATAAAATATTTTCTCCCCACACCGTTTTTGTCTCACCCTCATGTGTGATGAGTACTTCGTTTTTAGAAAGAAAAGCACCTTCTCCACGCACATACTGAAGCAGGTTCTGCATGGATTCCGTTTGCAACAATTTGATGTGGCAGGAATACTGAAACTTGCGTTCAAAAATGGCTTCAGCCAAGGTGCGTTTCACCTCACTCCAAGATATTTCATAGGGCTTACGTCCTTCAGAAACAATGGTGTCGTTGATTCCAGAAACCCGATTCGATAGTTCCCAGAGTGTTTTGGAGGAAAGAGCACCGTTGTAAACGCCTGCACCTCCAACCTTGTCCTTCTCAATTAAACAAACCCGCTTTCCAAAATCTATGGCCCGCATTGCCGCAGCATATCCTGCAGGACCTCCTCCAATGACCACTAGATCAAATTTCTCCATCTTTTCGTAATTTCGTACCGAAGATAGAAATGTTCGAGGGAAGAGAGTTATAGAATGAAAAAAATCAATGCACAATTTAAAGGTATACTTGACAAAGCCCAAGTAGAACAGTCTGAAACACATATGTTTTTTGAGCGTGTAAAAAAGAGGAAGCCGCGTGACCTTGACGCCAAGATTCATGATTTACATCAAAAGACGTTTAAGAAAATTGATTGCTTGGAGTGTGCCAATTGCTGCTCTACGACCAGCCCAATCTTTCGAGATATTGACATCAAGCGCTTGTCTAAGCACTTGAAAATGAAAGAAAGTAGCTTTGTTTCTGCCTATTTAAAAATGGACGAAGAGAGCGATTATGTCCTGCAGAATTCGCCCTGTGCTTTTCTAGGAAATGACAACAAATGTTCTGTTTATGAGTATCGTCCTTTGGCTTGCCGGGAATATCCTCATACGGATCGAAAAAACATGATTCAAATACTTGGGATTACTGAGAAAAACACATTGATTTGCCCTGCAGTAGCGATAATTTTTGAAGAATTAAAAAAGGGGTATCTGTAGCCAACTTTTTTCTCCGTATTTTCGTCTTTGCTTTGCGAAACTAGCTTAACTGATGAAACTTTTTACTCCTTTTCTCTCCATTCTTTTCATTGCCGGAATTTCGACGATCTCTTTTTCACAACGCGGAAAAGATGGTGTCGGAAATGTCAGTGCAGCGAATACTCAAGTCAACACGTATGCAACTGTTACTGCGACAGGGGTCAACACCATAACGGTGAACAATATTGCTACCTTAACAGGGGGGATTTGGCCATCAACTGCGATTGCCCCTGGGGATTTAATCATGATCATTCAAATGCAGGGTGCGTCGATGGACATTGATGTCACGCCTACAGCAACTTGGGGAGGAAATTACACGGTTCCTGGCGCTTATTTGTGGACAAACAATTGGAACCAGTTTCCACAGGAATGGGGAAAAATTACGGCATACAACAACGCTGGAAAATTCGAGCAAGTTGAGGTGCGCGCTGTTGTAGGAAACGTGATTACCTTGCAATGTAATCTCCAAAATACGTATACTACTGCTGGTCATGTTCAGGTTGTCCGCATTCCTCGATACAGTGCATTAACACTCACGGGAACGGCTTCAATCGTTCCTTTGGCGTGGGATGGAAATATCGGTGGGGTTGTTGCCGTTGAGGCAAATGGTAACATTGTCTTGAATGCTGGAACAAAGATTTCGGCATCAACACGTGGGTTTCGTGGAGGAATTGCGGATAACACGGGAGTATCTGGTTCCGTGAATATTAGTGGCGATGGAGCAGGCAATGGCAGCTCATATTTGGGGTCGAATTTGACATCCCAAGGGGCGCGAAAAGGAGAAGGAATTGGCGGTTTTACAACAGAATATGATTTGGTATTTTCTCGCTACGGACGTGGTTCACCAGCCAACGGTGGCGGTGGCGGCGGAATCCAAAATTCAGGTGGTGGTGGTGGAGCGAATGTCGCTACAAACCCTGCGACGTACACAGGAAAAGGTGTTCCTTCAAGTACCGCCTCGTCTATTGCATGGAACCTTGAATTGGCGGGATTTGCCGGAACAACAAGTCCAGGAGGTGGTCGCGGAGGATATTCACTTTCGACAGTAAACGTTGACGCAACCCTTACTGGGCCGAACAATACGGCGTGGAGTCCAACAGCGAGTGATACGCGTAAAGTGAATGGTGGCTTAGGAGGTCACCCTTTGGCGTATGATGCAACGCGCCTCTTCATGGGCGGTGGCGGTGGCGCTGGAGATCAAGACAGTGGACAAGGTGGTTTAGGCGGTGCAGGTGGAGGAATTGTTTTCGTCACTTGCTATGGAACTATAAGTGGTTCAGGAAGTTTAGAATCTGATGGTGCACTTGGAGGAAATACCAATCCAAACAATCAAGCGGTAAGCCCTTTTCCATCGTCTAACAACAAAAAAGGAAATGATGGAGCTGGCGGCGGTGGCGCGGGTGGTTCAATCTATGTGAAAAATCTGACTGCAATCCCAGCCACTATTTCTCTGAATGCGCGAGGAGGGGCAGGGGGAAATGTTGTTTTATCAGTTGGTCTTGGAGCAGTGCCTGAAGGCTCTGGGCCTGGAGGAGCAGGAGCAGGAGGAAGTATTTCCTTGACATCAGGTACAGCAGGACAAAATGTTACAGGTGGAAACTCAGGGACAAGCAATTCAGCACATTTAACGGAATTTACGCCAAATGGTGCTACGAATGGTGCTTCAGGAATTTCAGGTTCTGCAACAACTATTTTTAACATCACACCAAATAATCAGACGATCTGCGCAGGAACAACAGCCACATTGACCGTGAACGTTACAGGGACTTTGCCTGGCCAGTTGACATGGTATACTTCACCTTTTGGAACAACAACGGTAGCGACGAATACAACGACATTTACAACACCCGCTTTAACTTCTTCGACTACGTATTATGTGGGAGTTTGTCCTGGTACATTCCGTGTTCCTGTAACCGTAACGGTAAACCCATCCCCAACCATTAGTGGGACGGCTGTGTTAACCAATCCAACATGCTCAACACCTGGCGCAATTACAGGTTTAACGGCAAGTGGTGGAACACCTGCACTGACCTATAGCTGGAGCGGTACGACTACGCCCAATGGCAACCTTACCAATGTGGCAGCAGGGACGTACACGCTAACAGTTACCGATGTGAATGGCTGTTTAGCCACCTCAGGACCCTATACATTAACAGGAATCGCTGGACCAATTGTGAATTCAACCGCTGCTGTGTTCAACAATCAAAGCTGTATCGGGACATTGGGATCGATCACTGGAATAACAGCATCAGGAACAGGATTGTCATACAGTTGGTCGAATGGCGGTGGAACTTCGTTGAATCCATCCAACTTAGTGGCTGGAAATTACACATTGACCGTAACGGATGCCAATGGCTGCGCAGTGAATGCAGGTCCTTTTACCATTGGATTTACGGCTGCACCAACCATCAACGCCGCTTCTGCAGTCATCACTCCTTCAACATGTGGAAATGCGAACGGTTCAATTACAGGAATTACAGCCAATGGAACTGGTTTGACCTACTCATGGAATGGCAATTCAGCCACTGGACCAACAATTTCAGGTCAACTTGGTGGGACTTATACATTAACGGTAACAAATGCAAGTGGGTGTGTTGCTACAAGCGGGCCTTATACGATTCCATCCAATGCTGGACCAGTGATTAATTCAGGATCCGTTTCTATCGGAAATAATTTATGCAACCAAAGCAATGGTACGATTACTGGGATTACCGTTTCCGGCGGCACAAATCCATTGACCAATGTATGGACGAATACCTCGCAAACAACGCTAAACCTCACGGGGCTTGCAGCGAATAGCTACTCGCTCACGGTGACAGATCAAAACGGATGTGTAGCTGTAGCAGGACCATTTGTTGTTAATGCAATCTCTGGTCCTAGTGTGAATGCAACGGCGGCTGTTTCAAATAACCAAAGTTGTAACGGAACAATGGGTTCAATCACAGGAATTACTGCAACAGGCTCAGGATTGTCATACAGTTGGTCGAATGGCGGTGGGACTTCGTTGAATCCATCCAACTTAGTGGCTGGAAATTACACATTGACCGTAACGGATGCCAATGGCTGCGCAGTGAATGCAGGACCTTTTACAGTTGGATTTACGGCTGCACCAACCATCAACGCTGTTTCTGCGATCATTACTCCTTCGACATGTGGAAATGCCAACGGTTCAATTACAGGAATTACAGCCAATGGAACTGGTTTGACCTACTCATGGAATGGCAATTCAGCCACTGGACCAACAATTTCAGGTCAACTTGGTGGGAATTACACCTTGACCGTAACAAACGCAAGTGGGTGTGCTGTAACAAGCGGACCATATACAATAACATCGATTGCAGGCCCAACAATCAATTCGGGGACTGTAACTATTGGCAATAACATCTGCAACCAAAACAACGGAAGTATTTCAGGAATCACCGTTACGGGCGGATCAAGTCCAATGACAAACGTTTGGACGAATACCTCGCAAACAACTTTAAATCCTACCGGTCTTTCAGCCAATAGTTATTCGTTGACGGTAACAGACCAAAACGGATGCATAGCGACAGCAGGACCCTTTGTCGTGATTGCCATTGCAGGACCGACAATCAGCGCCTCTGCCCTTGCAACCAACAACCAAAGTTGCAATGGCACTATGGGAAGCATTTCAGGGGTAACGGCTACTGGTGCAGGTTTGACGTATGCTTGGACAAATGGAGGAGGAGCTGTGCTTAATCCAACTGGATTGGCAGCAGGTTCTTACTCTTTAACGGTAACGGATGCCAATGGATGTACGGCGAATGCTGGACCTTTCACAATTGGTTATACGGCTGGTCCAACGGTAACAAGCTCTTCAGCTGTCATTACACCGTCAACCTGTGGCAATGCAAATGGATCGATCACTGGGATTACTGCGACAGGAATTGGGTTGACCTATTCATGGAACGGGAACTCATCGACCGGACCAACACTATCTTCCCAGCTTGGAGGGAATTATACTTTGACTGTTACGGATGTGAATGGGTGTACAGCAAGTTCAAGTCCTTTTACAATACCGTCTATAGCTGGCCCAAGCATCAATGCTGGCGCTGTTGCAGTTGTCAATGAAAACTGCAACCAAGCAAACGGGAGCATCAGTGGAATTGCCATTTCTGGTGGTACCAACCCAATTGGAATTGTTTGGACAAATACTACCCAAACAACATTAAACCTCAGTGGACTTGCAGCAAACAATTACACCTTGACCATCACGGATGCCAACGGCTGTGCAGCGACTTCTGGTCCTTACACGGTTGTCAACGCGGGTAGCCCAGTGATTACATCTTCCGGAGCACTAGTGGTCAATCAAAACTGCAACGGTACAATGGGATCCATTTCAGGCATCACAGTCACTGGCACTGGACTATCATATGTATGGTCAAACGGAGGAGGAAGTGCGCTTAACCCAACAAACTTAACGGCGAATACATACACACTTACGGTAACAGATGTCAATGGGTGCATAAGCACTGCAGGACCATTCACCGTAACTTATGTTGCAGGACCATCCGTATTGGCAGGTTCTGTAGTTGTGAATTCAACAACATGTGGAAACAATAATGGTTCAATTACAGGAATTACAGCAACTGGAACAGGATTGACCTATGCTTGGAACGGCAATACAGCCGCTGGACCAACATTAAGTAATCAGTCGAGTGGAAGCTATTCATTGCTTGTAACGGATGTAAATGGATGTACGGCGAATAGCGGTCCATACAACATCGCAGCTTCATCATCCCCATCAGTTATCGCTTCTGCTATTTCCATCACAAATGCACATTGTGGCTTATCGGATGGGGCTTTGAGCGGATTAACCGTTGCTGGTGGAACACCAAATTATATCTACAGTTGGAGTGGAACGACGCAAACAAGCCTCGACCTCATTGGCTTGGGTGCTGGATCTTATGCTTTAACAGTGACCGATCAGGCGGGTTGCACAACGCAGGCGGGCCCATTCCAAGTCAACAACATCAATGGCCCAACCATCAATCAAACCAATGCTGTGGCAACAAATGTGTTGTGTGATGGCACGCTTGGATCAATCACGGGAATAACATCAACGGGCACAAACCTGACTTATTCTTGGTCAAATGGTGGAGGATCGGGACTGAATGCAACGGGACTTGTACCTGGAGTATATACCTTGACGATTTCTGATCCATTTGGATGTTCAGTGGTTTCTGCACCATATACCATCACAGCACCAATTCCTTTGGTCTTGGATGCTTCAGCAATGGTTGTTACTCCAACTTCGTGTGTTGCAAATACGGGAACTATTTCCGGACTTGTTATCACGGGTGGGGTGAATCCGCAAGTGCAATGGTCAAACAATCAGAATACATTAAACTTAACAGGTCTTGCCGCAGGCACTTACAATTTGACTGTAACAGATGACCAAGGGTGTTCGCAGGCCTTGACGGTTTCAATCGTTCAAAACAATGCACCTGTTCTTGATACACAAAACATGGTAATCGGCACGGCACATTGTAGTCAGGCAGATGGTTCGGTCTCTGGAATTACCGTTTCAGGGGGAACACCAGCATATACATACGCTTGGAATACGACTCCTGCACAAGCAACACTTAATGTTACCGCTTCGCAAGGTGGAACTTACACATTGACGGTCACGGATGCTCAAGGATGCTCCGATACAGAAACGATTGCCATTGCGAATGCCGCAGCTGCCCTAGTTAACGATGCCAATCTGCAAGTCATTCAACCAACGTGTCTGGTTCCAGGAAGTATCAATGGATTGTTAGCCACTGGAAATGGACCTTTTACGTATACTTGGACAAATACCTCACAGACGGCAATCAATCCAACAAACTTAAGCAGCGGTTCGTATGATTTAACCGTAACAGACGCTTTTGGATGCACCACAACCTATGGTCCTGTTGTATTGGATCAGCCGGTAGGACCAATAGCAGATTTTTCTTGGACACCATCTGTCCCAAATATTGGTCAAATCATCAATTTTGCCGACAATTCCATAGGAACGAATATCAATGCGTGGAATTGGTTGATCGATACAGCCGTATTTGTTGGCCAAGCTCCCCAGTATGCATTCGATGCTGAAGGATTGTATAATGTTACCTTGATGATTAGCGATGCCAACGGGTGCATGGATACAATCACTCAAGTAATCAGTATCTATGGGCAAGTAATTATTCCAAATGTCATTACTGCCAATGCCGATGGAATCAACGATACGTTTGAGATACAAAATCTAAAGCCAGAAACAAAGGTGTTGATTTTGAATCGATGGGGAGATGTTGTTTTTGAGTCCACGAACTATCAAAACGATTGGGGTGGAAAAGATGTGAGCGGTCAGGATTTGGTAGAGGGGGTTTACACCTATTTGATCAATACTCCAGAAAATAAACAATACCACGGATTTATTCATTTGGTTCGTGCGAAGTAATAGTTATTTCCGAACTTAGAAGGATGATTGAGGATATTCAAAATAAAGTTTCAGAAGAAATTCGCTTGAGTTTTAACCGTTACATGGATATGTTTGCGTCGGAAGATCCTCGTTCTGTTGTGGTGTCTCATATTGGAGCTTTTTCTCAAGATTTAGTGAATTGCCTCGCCGCAAGTGTGGAGGAATTGATGGTGACTTCGGGTGATGGGAAAATAGCGGTAAAACGCGTGTTCGGAATTTTAATTGAGGGACTTCAGAATATCCGCTTACATGGTGGCAAAGATGAACACGGACGTCAAATGGCCTACCTTCTTTTAGCGCGTAATCAAGACGATTATAAAATAATATTTGGAAATTTGGTGGCAGCTGAGGACCTTGCTAATCTCACTGAATACTTGGATTCAATCAACACAATGGACGGATTGGAATTGAAGGATAAATACATGGAGATTTTGAGTAATGGATACCTGTCCCAAAGAAATGGTTCGGGCGTTGGCTTCTTAACCATGCGCATGAAATCAGGGAATCCCTTGTACTATACCATTGACCCTATTTCTGAGGCTATAAATTTCTTGACCGTTGAGGTGATACTGGCGCGATCATGAGAATATTACTTGGGTTTTTTGCACTTCTTACATTCTCTTCTTTCGGTCAAAAGGTCTATTTGTCTGAACGTAAGTTTTCAAATGATTTAATTTGGGAGCTTGAACAGCAAACAATTTATCGCAACGGCCCAACAGGTAGAGTAGAAGTCCTGTTCATTAAGAATGATGTCGTATATCTCAAAGAACGCATGTTTTTTACGGATGTGAAATACACAATTTCTGGAAATAAAATCTACCGGGGAAATTCCACATCTACCTTTGATGTTCTGTTCACACTGCTTGATGGGAAGTTATACATCGGCGACAGTCGAAGTTCAATGGATTGCTTGTATACCTTCAAGAATGGGATCATCTACCGTGGGGATAGCACCAGCACCTTCGATAAATTTATGGCCTATGATTCAGATGAGTCCATGCTCATTTGGGTGGCACTCATGATTTTGCCTTATTGATTCCTTTAATTGATAATGACATGACTAACGAAAAGAAAGCTCCTGCCTTTAAAAATCAAAATGCGGATGGCAATTTTCTAAGGAGTTTATTTAGGAATAAAGGCGGATTAAAAGAAGGATACAGGATAAAGTTAGAACACTATGAAAATCTTTATTCTACGGTAGTTAGAGATTACACAACCGATTATTTTCTGAAAGAAAATTTCACAGATAGGCAACTGATTGATGAGATGGCAATAAAAATACATGCGCTCGATCTCAACTATTCAATACACTTCTCTCGGACAATGCGATTAACGAATGGGAGATTGAATGGCTACGTTGGTTTGTCAGAAATTACTCTAGAAATCCTTGATTTTTCGAAAAAGACAGACCACTTGAAGTTTGAAGAACTTGTTGTCAAACAAATTGAAATTCTCGGAAAAGAAATGAGTATGCCCGTTAAATATGTGAAATCAGAACCTCCATTTATGTATGGTGGCAGTGAAAGTTGGAACGTTATAGTATTTTTTCGTTGTATGCCTAACTTGAAAGGACAAAGAATTCTCACTGAGATTGTCGATTCGTGGTATCCCGAACGTTCTTAATTTTTTCTTCAATTCGAATGGGAAAAAAAATTCTTTGTTATCTTTGTTTGGAATTATTCTAAATAAGGAATGAAACAGTCGCAAAACTCAACAAAACCGATCTTGCCTGAGGCATTTACATGTCAAGATTGTGCCTGTTCAAAAAAGAAAGACTGCTGCAAAAAATACAAGAAAAAGGGAGTGCACTGTAAGAAGTGTCCAAAGCTTTAAACTCTTTTTCATAAAGTGTATCTTTGAACGATGCGTCTATTTCTATTGGTATTCATTTGTGTTTTATCTTTGACTTGTTCTAGTCAGGAAAGTTCTTTGTCTAATGCCATCTCCCTTCGTGCTTCGGTTGCAAAATCAGATTATTTTACGGGGATTGAATGGGTGCATTCATGGTCGAATCAATTCATCTTGGCTCAATTTGATTTCGGTTACTCACGAACTATTTTACAAAGCTGTTTTTTTCCGAGAGTCGGGATTGGTTATGGATTGAAACTTATTGACTGTAAGGTGTTTCATTTGGCTCCTATGGTAACAACTTCGCTATCGAGTTTATCTACAATTTCCGCAAATAACCGTCCTGATTATTGGAGTGAGACCTATGTAGGCTATCGATTGGTCTTAGGTAAAAAGTGGGCATTTGTTCAGAGTTCTTCCTGTGGTTTATTTCACGAAATGACCTACAACACACTTAGTGGAAAATATTCCGGAGTAAGTTCATTCGGATTTTATGGATCAATCGGAGTTCAATATGCGTGGTAGTCTGCTCTTTCTAGCGCTCGTTGCCTTCGGCTGTTCAAAAAGCAAACAGTACGACACGGTAAGGATTTATGGCCATGCCGGAACCGGACTGGAAAACATCGCCAGTGTATTTCATGACAATACCATAGAAGCTGTGGATCTCGCCTTGTCTATGCAGGGATGCAATGGGGTAGAAGTGGATGTGCACCTCTCTGCTGATGGTGATTTATGGTTGTATCATGATGCAGAATTGGAAAGTGAAACCAACCTGACGGGGTGTATTCCTGATGCCTCCAACGCAGTGCTCTCAACGGGTAAATATTCAAGCTTTCATCAAGAAAAGATCGCGCGACTTTCAGAGATCGACACCAATCACTTG
>CALPWQ020000001.1 GCA_943327315.2 Chitinophaga pinensis | reverse complement strand
CGGCGCAAAACAACACCATGAAAATCGACCTTTGGACGAAGGAATTGACCATTGATGAAATGAAGCAATTTTTTCATCAAACCTTACTGACGATGGCCGATACCTTCGAAAAAGCCACTGGTGAACATTTGATTGCGGAAGACCTTCGGGATTACTGCTACCACTTCGCGGATAAAATGCAAATCCTTCCTGAGAAGTAATGTATTCGGGTACGCTGAAAAAAATGCGCGTCTCCTTGGGAGAAAGTGTGAATTATATCTTGTCTCTGAATGAGGACATAGACATGAATGCGCTGATCGGAATGACATTACATTTTGAATGGAACGGTCAAATCATTTGCTCTTCCTGCGGTAAAAACACAAATAAGTCTTTTGGTGATGGCTTTTGCTATCCTTGTTTTACATCGGCACCTGATGCGGCTGAGTGTATCATTCGCCCCGAATTGTGTCGCGCTCATTTGGGTGAAGGACGCGATCCTGAATGGGAGGAGAAACACCACAACGTGCCTCATATCGTCTATTTAGCCGCTACTGATGCTGTAAAGGTTGGCGTTACAAGAGGAACACAAGTGCCAACAAGATGGATTGATCAAGGCGCGGCACAGGCAATTGTTTTGGCCGAAACACCAAACCGCTATGAGGCAGGAATGTTGGAAGTGGCGCTGAAGGATTTTTTTACGGATAAAACGAATTGGCAACGCATGCTGAAGAATGAAAGTGACGATTCAATTGATCTGGTGGATGAAAAATGGCGCCTTCACGATGAGTTGCCATCTGATTTAACGACCTTCTTTTCAGAAGACGACACGCTCGTTTCACTGAATTATCCTGTCGCGCATTATCCAGAAAAAGTAAAGAGTATTGGATTCGATAAAGCACCCTCGTATGCAGCAGTATTGGAGGGAATTCGTGGACAATACTTGATTTTTGAAGGTGGAACGGTGATGAACATGCGAAAACATACGGGATATGTGATTCAATTAACGGTCTCTGTGTAACTTTGTGCCATGGGAAAGGATAAATTGCGCCGATTTGAATTGATGAAGGGATTTTCCAATGTCTTTGAACCTGAGGTAGGCGTAGCGTCGGATTTAAAAGGGAAATGGCGTTCTGAGGTTTTTAAAAATGAGAATCCTATTGTCTTGGAGTTGGGCTGCGGAAAAGGGGAGTACAGCCTCGGTTTAGCGGATCATTTTCCAAATAAAAATTTCATTGGTGTCGATATCAAAGGCGCGCGTATGTACATTGGTGCAAAGGAAGCCTTGGAACAAAACAAAACGAATGTTGCCTTTTTGAGAATGAAGATTGATTTCATTCACGATTACTTTATTGAAAATGAAGTCGATGAAATTTGGTTGACATTTTCAGATCCTCAACCAAAAAAACCACGTAAACGACTTTCATCACCCATCTTTGTGGAACGCTATCGCCGAATTCTAAAACCAGGAGGTATCGTTCACATGAAAACGGATTCTGATATCTTGTTTGAATATACTGAGGAGCAAATCATAGAGCAAAAGTACAACTGCCTTGAGAAAACTTGGGATTTATACGGAAGTCTGCCAGAAACCATCGACCCCGTGACGCGCGAAATTTTCCACATAAAAACACACTACGAACAATTGTTTACTGCCCGTGGAAGTGTGATCAAGTACTGTAAGTTTCAGATTTCTTAAGAAAGAATTGCCACATTAAGCAACCCTCAATTTTGCCAATTTTGATTTCAAGAATTGAGCTTTTGCGTATTCCAGGGTGACGCGGAATTCAGTTTCGTTTCCAGAAGGCAATTCGTACATGGCATCTGTTAGAATTGCTTCGCAAATCGATCGCAATCCACGCGCACCAAGTTTAAATTCAATCGCTTTCGTCACTATGAAATCCAATACATCAGCATCAAATTGTAATTTCACTTTATCGATTTTGAACAAAGAAACATATTGCTTCACGAGTGCATTTTTCGGTTCAGTCAAGATGCGTTTCAAACTGGCAATGTCCAATGGCTCTAAGTAGGTTAACACGGGGAAACGACCAATCAGTTCGGGAATTAATCCAAATGTTTTTACATCCGTTGGATTGAGGTATTTGAGTAAACTGTCTTGTTCTACAAGTTCTTCTTCAACTGCCGAGAAGCCAATTGTTTGGCGGTTCACACGGTTCGCGATGATCTTTTCAATTCCGTCAAATGCACCACCACAAATGAAGAGTATATTCTTGGTATCGATCTGAATCATTTTTTGTTCAGGATGCTTTCGGCCTCCTTGCGGTGGAACATTTACTGTTGCACCCTCCAATAATTTCAAAAGTGCTTGTTGCACCCCTTCACCCGAAACATCTCTCGTAATAGATGGGTTGTCGCTTTTACGCGCAATCTTGTCAATTTCGTCAATGAATACAATCCCTTGCTGCGCGGCAGTAACATTGTAGTCGGCCGACTGTAACAATCGAGATAGAATACTTTCCACATCCTCTCCCACATAACCTGCCTCAGTCAAAACCGTAGCGTCAGCTATGCAAAAGGGAACATTTAGCATCTTGGCAATGGTCTTTGCCAAAAGGGTTTTACCTGTGCCCGTGCGCCCAACCAAGATGACATTTGATTTTTCAATCTCAATGTCATTTTTGTCAACGACTTGATTCAAGCGCTTGTAATGGTTGTAAACGGCAACGGAAAGTACCTTTTTAGCATCATCTTGTCCGATCACGTACTCATCTAGTTTTCCTTTGATTTCTACTGGCTTGAGGATGTTTACTTTTGCATCGCTTGGAATGCTTTTCTCGTTCACATCTTCTTCGCGAATGATGGTGTGGGCTTGTTTTACGCAACTATCGCAAATGTGCCCAGAAACCCCTGCAATCAGAATACCTACTTCACTTCTTGATCGTCCACAGAATGAACAATTTGTTTCATTTTTTTTTGACATAGAACTTTAGTCAGAAAAAACACCACCTTTTCGGGTGGTGTTATAAATCAATTATTACTTAGGATTTCGTGTCAACACTTCGTCAACCATTCCGTATGCCTTCGCTTCTTCAGCTGTCATCCAGTAGTCACGGTCTGAATCTGCCCATACTTTATCGTATGTTTGGTGCGAATGTAAGGCAATAATGTCGTACAATTCTTTTTTCAATTTTTGAATTTCACGCGCTGTGATTTCAATGTCAGATGCTTGACCTTGCGCACCTCCCAACGGCTGGTGAATCATCACCCGCGCATGCTTCAAGATGGAACGCTTTCCTTCAGCTCCTGCACACATAAGCACAGCACCCATTGATGCAGCCATTCCTGTGCAAATTGTTGCAACATCTGGCTTGATGTATTGTATCGTATCATATATACCCAATCCGGCATAAACAGATCCACCTGGTGAGTTTAAGTAAATTTGAATGTCTTTTTTTGGATCAACAGACTCCAAAAACAACAACTGTGCGTTGATGATGTTGGCGATGTTGTCATTGATTCCTGTTCCAAGGAAAATAATTCTGTCCATCATCAAACGCGAGAACACATCCATTTGTGTCATATTCATCGGACGTTCCTCGATAATGTATGGGGTCATTGATGACTCAATGTAATGACCGACGTGCATGCTCGTTAGTCCGAGGTGCTTCGTGGCAAATTTGCTGAATTCGTTGTTATCTGACATAGTTTGTGATGGTTTCAATTATTTGAAGGTTAAAGATACATAAAGTTGAGTATGAGAATGAAAAAGCAGGGGATAATTTCTTCTATTCTATACTGAACCATTGGATAACAGCGTGTTTTTGTATCTTCGTTGCATGCTTCCAAATGCGATTCAGCAAAAAAGAATTCTAATTTCTCCACTCAATTGGGGAATGGGACATGTCGCACGGTGTATTCCTTTAATCAGTACATTTCTAGAAAATGGAAATACAGTTTTTGCTGCTGTTTCAGAGGAACAAGGGAATGTTCTATGCGCTTATTTCCCTTCGATTGTGTTGGTGAATCATGATGGATACCCCTTTGTATTTCATGGAAAAGGAAACTTTTCACTTGATTTAGCGCGACAATTCAAACGGTTAAATAAACGATTGTTAGACGAACAGAAACAAACGGAGCAAATGGTCAATGAGTTGGGAATTGATGTCGTAATTTCAGATCACCGGTATGGTTTTCGATCGACGCATGTGACATCTATTTTACTTACGCATCAACTCAATCTGCCTGTTCGATGGTATGAAGGATGGGTCCAGAAAATGCATGAAAAATTCCTAAGGAACTTTGACGAAATCTGGATTCCCGATACGCAAGATTCTTCACTTGCAGGAGATTTAAGCCGAAATACAAAGGAGTTCAACTGCTCCTACATCGGTGCCTTGTCTCGTTTTCAACTGAATGCGGTTCCTGCAGTCAAAACTATCGATACGGTCATCATTGCGAGTGGACCGACGATTTATGCGGAACAATTTATCCGTGAACAAACGAAGAATAGTCAAGATTCCGGAAATGTGCTCCTCATCGCTGCCCCAGATGTCTTAATGAATTTTAGTGATTTGACTATTCCAGTACTTAGTTCGTCAGATTGGAAGCGTTGTGATGCGCAAATAAGAAAGGCGAAAAAGGTGAATTCACGCTGCGGGTATTCAACGCTGATGGACTTGTTAGTTCTCAAAGTCCCATTTTCGCTAACACCAACACCAGGACAACGTGAACAAGAGTACTTGTATCGCTTTTGGGCAAGCAAGTTATAGAACACGAATCTGAAACGAATTTTGTGAAGCATTCTACACGTAAGTTTTTATTTGGTGGTATTGCAGTTCTCGTACTAGCAGGGGGACTTGTTACAGCGTTAAATGGCAACAGGATTTTTTTACGGTGGCGAAAGTTTACTCATGGGAATAAGTTATTTCTTCAAAACAGAGGATTTAAGTGTATACCAGATATTCACTACGAGCGTGAATTGCGCAATCAGCTTTGGGAATATGTCGAACATTCAAAGCAACATGGCATTCCATTGATTCCTAAAAATAAAAGAGACCTCGAGAAATTGGTTCGTCAAGGGGTCTTGAAAGAATTGCAACAGAACGACTATTATGTCCTCGATACCATGTATTATTCATATCCCTATTTGGTTCAGGAGGCACATGAGTTGTTGATTGAGATTGGGGAACGCTTTCAGCGGAAATTGGAAAACACGGGACTTGAATGCACGCGGTTTACCGTAACGTCAGTTTTGCGAACGGAGGAATCTATACGACGTTTGCAACGTAGAAATAGAAACTCAGTACGCAATAGTCCACATCTTCACGGAACAACATTTGACCTGTCCTATAAAACATTTTTCGCCAAAAAACAGCTCTCTGAAGGTGAAGTACATTACCTTGGGCAAATGCTTATGAGTACTTTATGGGAACTCCGCAAAGAAAAAAAATGTTGGGTAACCTATGAGGTTTGGCAGACCTGCCTCCATGTGGTAAGCCGCTAAATCGAAAGTTTGGACAAAAAAAAATCCCGCTATTCCAGCGGGATTCTTTTATATTGTGAGGAGTGGATTATTTCACCACTGCCATAAATGCTGCGTTGTCAGCGAATTTCAAGAATTCACGATCGTTTGCTGCTTTACCTTTCATTGAACCGTCTTTCGCGATGGCATTTTTCAAGTTGCTTGCAGCTATGTCAGCGTTGTTTGCACGTGCAGCAGCAACAGCTTTCAAGTAATATCCTTGAGCAGAATCTTTGTCCGCTGAAGCATCAATACCTTTCATAGCAGCGTCTGCGTTACCGTTCAACAATTGAGCTAGCGCGGCGTTGAATGATTTGTCAGTTCCGAAGCTTGAAACTGCATCTGCGTAGTTTCCGTTTTGGATATGAAGAATTCCCATGTTATAGTTCACTTCTGTTCCAGCACCTTTTGCTTGTCCAAGCAATTGTTTTGCTTTAGCGCGGTCACCTTTCACACCAGCGATTGCAGCCAAGTTGTTTTTAGAAATTGCGTTGTCTTTGATACTGTTTGCTTTCTCAAACTTCGCTTTCGCCTCATCCATTTTGTTTTGCATGTACAATACAGCTCCTGCATTGTTGAATGCGCGGTTGTCATTTGGATAGTTTTTACACGCTACGTTGTAGATTGCCAACTTCTGGTTCAAGTCTTTCACCAATGTTGCAGTGAACAACATTTCTTCAAGGTTCAATGAATCTGGAGTTGAAGCAGCAAGCGCTTTCAATTCTTCATCTGTATACCCAGTAAGGTCGTAGTTTACGATCACTTCGCTTCTTCTCAATTTCGGGAAGATGTTTTTGTCAAGGTAAGTAAATGTTTTACCCATGTTGCGCATTTCAGTCTCACGTTGAGCTGGATCTGCTTGCATCTCAAGAACGCGGATCACCAAGTTCTTCTCGTCTTCGTTCATTGTTGACGTGCTCAACTCTTTCTTGAATCCGTTGAAGTCTTCTCCTTTACCATTCAATACGTATACTTCACCTTGTGCAGCTGTATTTTTTGATTTTTTTGCAAGATCCATCATTGCTTTCTTTCCTGCTTCAGCACGCTCTGTTGATAATGAGTTGTTTTTGTCTTCTTCTCCTTCAGGTGAAGCATAACCAACAACATCAATCGTTTTGATTGCGATACGCGCATTTGCTTGCGCTGCTGCCAACCATGCCGAGTAATCAGTGATGTCTTTCTCTTTCAACTCAGTTGCTTTCACCAAAGATTTCCCTTTGTCAAAGTTCAATTGAGAAACAAACGTTTCAGGTGTTACTCGCTTAAATTCGTCTTTAGCGAAAATTACTTTGAAATCTTTGTTTACAAGGTATGGTGTGATAATCGTTGCATCAGCAATTTTCGTTTCTGTAAATGCACCTTCTTTTTCTTTACTTCCTTTGTATACTTTTCCAGTTACTTTCAAATCAGCATTTTCCATGTCTGCTTTGTAAACTGTAACATCTTCGTAAACCATTTTTCCTCCTGGCTTGTACTGAATAACCGAACCATTACCAGTCGCTTTTTCTCCAAGTACAGTAACGGTTTTTAATGCCGTAGATCCTAACATCGGTGTGATTTCAGCACTCGCTTTTTTCTTAATCCCTTTCTCCGGGAAAGTTACTTCAACTCTCACACGGACAGAATCTCCGTGCATTTCAAGTGGGCTTGGCGTTACTTTGTATTGAAGGTCTTTCAAAAGGTCACAGCTCGATAGAAGGCTACCTGCAACCACCGCGAAAGCCAAGACTTTAATGCTTTGATTTTTCATAGTGTTTTATTTGTTCTTTACTAAAATTCGGGACAATATTACGCAATAAAATTGATGTTGTATAATTTGTACACCACATTTATTAATTGTTCTATTTTAATTCATAAAAAGTTAATTCGCTTTTGTCTGAGCACTCTAACGTCAACTCCATGATTGATTTACAACTAACCGGGTCAATTGCATGAGGTTGAATGTCGCAAAGCGGTCTTAGCACGAAGTTTCTCTCGCGAAATCTAGGATGCGGAATGTGCAAATCGCTATGCTGTATAATTTTATTTTCAAAGAGGATGATGTCCAAATCTATGGAGCGCGAGGCGTAACCTCGGCTGTGGTTTTTTACTCGACCAAGTTGACTTTCAATCGCTTTAAGCGCAACCAAAATGTCGTGTGGTTCCATGATCGTTTGAATAACAATGCACCCATTTAAGAACATGTTCTGTGATTCAAATCCTTGCGCCTTGTTTTCGTAGAAAGGTGAACGAAATTGAAGATGTCCGACTTTTGATGTAATGCTTTGAATTGCTTCTTTTATAAAATGTTCGCGATCACCTTCATTACTGCCCAAAGCAATGGTAACACTACTCATTTCCATTCAAAGGTATTGATCATGCGAAGCAAGTCTGTCTTCAAATAGTTTAAACTTGGTCGCAGTGAATCGTAGTTTGGGGGTGTATTGAAATAAACAACGCCACTCACAAAGGTTGTCGTTGAGTCTGTTAGGTAAAATTGAAAGGGTGATGCGACATCCCCTTGCAGCTCAAAGATGGTCCCAAAGACGCGTGCATCTGAACGGATGATATTTGAATCGTTAATTGCCGTCGCTTTTAGCTTGTGTTCTTCTACCTTGTCATTGGCAAAATTTACATACTTGGCAAGGGGTTCTTGCATGGTTATGTAGGAAAAATGGATCATTCCATTCAAAGGGCCCAAATCAATGTCTTTGTGGCACGTAAAGTCGGTTTGGCCTGGCTGTGCTGCAATATCTTTGACTTCATATTGTTTTGAAATGTCAAAGTGATACCCACAGCCGCTCGTGTACTGCGTATACTCATGAGCGGGTAGCTCAGACCGCAAGTAGGTAGGGGGCTTAGGAATCAGCAAATCGTCGCCGCAGGAGGAGATGAAAAGCGATATGACCGTCAATAATGCGAATACTCTCATGTTAATCTTCTTTAGGAACGATTGCTTTAACCAGCTTTATGCGTCGTTTGTCGGAGGAGTCCACGATAAGTTTAATTGGTCCGACCGTAATGAATTCATTGTTCCGCAAAATGCGTTCAGCGTTTTCAACGATAAATCCTCCCAACGTTTCAGATTCGCCTTTCATCGCATCGAATTCTCGTCCGTCGATGTCCATTACCTTATAGAAATCAACCAAAGAGGTCCTTCCTTCAAACAGGTAAGTATGGTCATCTATTTTTGTGTAAACGACATCGGCCACATCGTACTCGTCTGTGATATCTCCAACAATTTCCTCTAAGATGTCGTCGAGTGTTATAATGCCACTCGCACCGCCATATTCATCGACAACAACAGCCATGTGCATTTTCATTTTCTGAAAATCCTTCAGCAAGTCGTCAATTTTCTTGTTTTCTGGAACAAACATAGGTTTGCGCACAAGCGTATTCCATTCAAATCCTTCAGATTGGTCCAAATGAGGAAGCAGATCTTTTATATAGAGGATTCCAATCACATTGTCCACAGAGTCTTTATAAACGGGAACCCTAGAATACCCATTTTCTTGGATCACTTTGAGCACTTCCGCGAAAGACTGTGTTTCTTTTAGGGCAATGATCTCGAGACGCGGACACATGATCTGACAACATTCGGTACTTCCGAAACGAATGATGCCTTCCAATATCTTGTGTTCTTCCTCGCTTGTATGTTCTTCTTTTGTCAAGGCAATGGCCTGTTCAAGTTCATCGGATGAGATGTTTATGCCATGTTTACGCGCGCGCTTCTGAATGATTTTCGTTCCATTCACCAAAAGCCATTTCAACCACGAGATGGGGGGGAGCCTGCGAATAATGTTGATTGGATGCGCCATGGTTCGCGCCATGAACAAGGCATTCTTCGTCGAGTAAATTTTTGGAACCACTTCGCCAAACAACAAGATGGTCAATGTGATTCCGACCACTTCGATTAGAAAACGAATCGTAGGATTTGTGCTCGTGTTCGGAAAGAAGTCATTCAACAGTGCTGTTGAGATGATGACAATTCCAATATTGACGAAGTTGTTGGCAATCAATAAAGTCGCCAAAATCTCTTTTGGGTCATCCAGCAGTTCCAATGCTATTTGTGCAGATTTACTTTCATCTTGCCGCAGTGCTTCTTTCTCTGTTGGACTAAGAGAAAAGAAGGCGCTTTCGGAACCGGATGCTAGTGCCGACATGCAAAGCAATACAATGATAATGACGATTAGGTAAATCATTGTATGTTAAAAATGAAAGGTTGCCAATGTGTTGTGGTATTCAATGTGTGCAGAAAAAGAATTAAAAAGGAAGTACCTCATCTGGACCTTCACTTTTCGAATTGTCGATCATTGGAGGAAGTGGGGGTGGCGTTCCTTCAATCGAATAAGGAGATTGACTTCCTTGAGAATGCGCATTGTCCGGCTTTGAAAGTATGGTCATCTCATCGGCAACGATATCTAAGGCATACCTCGTATTTCCTTCTTTGTCCTGATACGTCCTCTTTTTTAGTTTGCCTTCAACATAAATTTTATATCCCTTTTTCACATACTTCTCTGTGATCTCAGCCAAACGACGCCACAACACGATGTCATGCCAATCTGTGGTTTCCTTTTTCTCGCCTGTTTCTTTATCGGTGTATGTTTCGGATGTGGCCATTGAAAAAGTGGCCTTTGTGGTTCCATTTTGTAAGCGGTGAACCTCAGGATCCTTTCCAACGTTACCAATTAAAATCACTTTATTTACACTTCCTGCCATAAGATTTGCTTTGAAACACAAATATACATTATTCACTGAGAGTTTATTGGCGTGTCAAGAATAATTCAACACACAAATTTGTTGGTGATCACAGTGGATGTGCCTCGAGGTATTTGTCTATGAGACGAGGAATTGGAAAATCTTGAATGGTAGAATTTTGAATCAATATCCAGTCGGTTTCGGGCTTTAAATCAATGGGTACGATGTGGTAAAACCGAGCAGTAATGCGCTGGTGTGAGAGCAAGTGGGTGAGGGGGACAGAAATCTGAACAACACGGTCCAGGTGCGCACTGAGTGAAACGTCTAAAGGGCCGTCGCTTTCCGTTTCAATCAATGGAAATTGATAAAGTTCCTCCCAGATGTCTCGGCCTTTGCGTTGTTGTAGATATGTGTTTCCTTCTACGTTGAAAATTAGGTAATGGAAAAAGCGATTTCTTGCGGCTTGTTTCTTGATTTTCACCGGACGTTCGTTGATGGTCCTGTTTGCAAAGGCGAGACAGCTTCCTTGCAAAACGCACGAGGAGCATTTTGGATTTTTCGGGGTGCAATGGAGTGCGCCAAACTCCATAATGGCTTGGTTGTGTAGTGCAGGGCGTAGTGGGTCAATCAAGGTTTCCGCCAATAATTTAAAGAGTTTTACGCCCCTTGTAGAATTTATGGGTTCATCAATATCAAAATATCTAGCAAGAACACGGTAAACATTGCCATCGACAACAGGTACGTTTTCATTAAAAGCAAACGAGGCAATTGCTGCTGCTGTATACGGGCCTATTCCTTTAAGCGTGATGAGCTCTGCATAAGATTCTGGAAAAACACCATTCAGTTCGGAAGAAATGAATTTTGCCGTTTGATGCAAGTTCCGTGCTCTACTGTAATAGCCCAAGCCTTGCCAATGGTTTAGAATGGTTTGTAAATCCACATCTGCCAATTCTTTTAAAGTGGGAAAGCGTTCAATGAAGCGGTAGTAATAGGAAATGCCTTGATCAACACGTGTTTGCTGCAAAATAACCTCCGATAACCAGATGAAATAGGGGTCATTTGTCTCTCTCCAAGGCAAGTCTCGTTTTGTTTGTCTATACCAATCGGCTATTAGTAGATGAAAATCAGTCATTGAGGGAAAAATCGAAATTTAAACGCGTGTTTGCAAAGGTAGAATCTTTAAGTAAGTTACATTTGTGGCACAACTGCAATAAACCAAAAAATTAAAAACTAAATTAAAACAACATGACTAAAGCAGACATCGTAGCGGATATTGCTGACACTACTGGGCTTGAAAGAGCAGAGGCGTTGAAGGCTGTGGAAGCGTTTATGACATCCATCAAATCATCTTTATCAGATGGTCAAAATGTGTACTTGAGAGGTTTTGGTAGCTTTATCGTAAAAGAGCGTGCTGAGAAAACCGGACGTAACATTTCGAAAAACACCACCATCATTATTCCTGCGCACAACATCCCATCATTTAAGCCAGCAAAAACTTTTGTTGATGAAGTGAAGAACAAAGTTGTTGTGAAATAAAAATGTTCTTTATTCGAGTTGTTTGAAATTCGGATGAAATCCTTATCTTTGCACTCCCGTTTTAACAGCGGGAGTGTTTTTTTTAAGTGAAAAGGCACCGAACACATTCGAATATAATAACTTAAATATAATATTATGCCAAGCGGTAAAAAAAGAAAGAGACATAAGATGGCGACTCATAAACGCAAGAAAAGATTGCGGAAGAATCGTCACAAGAAGAAGTAACACCTGTTAGATTCTTCATATTTTTTTAGGAGCTTAGCGGGAGGTGCCCGCTAAGTTTTTCCTATTTCATTAACTTAAAATCAGCTTTCGTGAGTTTAGAACTGGTAGTCGATGCCCGACCTGGAGGTATTTGGCTCGCTTTGTTACGGGACGGTAAGCTTATTGAATTACACGAAGAACAGGGAAATACCGATTTCGCCGTTGGCGATATATACCTAGGTAAGGTAAGAAAGGTTGTTCCCAGTCTCAACGCGGCGTTTGTTGATGTCGGATACGAAAAGGATGCATTCCTGCATTACCTCGATTTAGGTCCTCAATTCAGCTCGCTCAATAAATTTACAAAAGACACCTTGCATGGCAAGCAGAATGTTTCTGATCTACTTTATTTTAAAGGAGAAAAGGACATTCCCAAGGATGGAAAAATTGATCAAATTATTTCATCCTCTCAACCGATTCTTGTCCAAGTCGCCAAGGAACCTATCTCAAGTAAAGGCCCGCGCCTGTGTGCGGAAATAACTCTTGCGGGAAGGTACCTTGTACTTGTGCCGTTTTCGGATAAAATTTCTGTGTCGCAGAAAATCAAAGAAGCAGATGAAAAAGATCGCTTAAAAGATTTGATGGAATCAATCAAACCAAAAAACTTTGGGGTGATTATTCGCACAGTGGCAGAGAATAAAAAGGTTGAACAACTCGATCAAGATTTGAAAAACTTGCTCGAGAAGTGGAAAACCATGCATGCAACGCTAAAAGATGCGACTCCTCCTCGCAGAGTATTGGGCGAAATCAACAAAACTTCATCAATCCTCAGGGATTTGTTGAATGCTGATTTCACCAACATTCATGTCAACGACGAGAAGTTGTTTGCAGACCTGAAGGAATATGTGGCCGGAATAGCTCCTGGAAGGGAGAATATTGTTCGCTTGCACGACAGTAAAATCAAGATTTTTGAGCGTTTCGGGATCAACAAGCAAATCAAAGCCTTGTTCGGTAAGAAGGTGCCTCTGCCAAGTGGAGGATACCTCATTATTGAGCACACGGAGGCAATGCATGTCATTGATGTCAATAGTGGGAACAGAAAAGGTGCTGAAGGTCAGGAAAACAATGCCGTGCTAACGAATTTGGAAGCTGCGGAAGAAATCGCACGCGTTCTGCAATTGCGGGACATGGGTGGAATCATCTGCATCGACTTTATCGATATGCACGACCGTGAAAACAACAAAGCCTTGTTTGACAAACTAAAGTCATTGATGCTTTCTGATCGCGCGAAACACAACATCCTTCCTCCATCTAAATTCGGGGTGATTGAAATTACGCGTCAACGTGTACGTCCAGAAACGGATATCAAAACGTCTGAAAAATGTCCAACATGCAACGGAACGGGTGAGGTTCAAGCAAGTATTTTGTTCGCCGAAGAAATTGAGTCGAACTTGAAATACTTGATTTCAGACCGAAAAGTGCCTCATTTGACGCTTCACGTGCACCCATACTTGGAAGCATATTTCAAAAAGGGATTGATCTCGCGTCAGTTGAAATGGTTCTTTGCCTACAAGAAGTGGATTCCTGTGCGCGGAGTAACCAACAATCACTTGCTCCAATACACTTTTGTGGATAAGCAGAATGAGGAAATCTCGCTCTGAACCGAAGGATAAATCCACCTTTACTGTCCCGGAAATCAAGGTCCGAATAGAAGCGTATTGCGCCTACAGGGACCGTTGTACCTCCGAGGTCGAAGCAAAACTCCGGGAGTATGTAGTGACGGATCTTCAGTCTGCTGAGATTATTGAGTACCTGCGCAGCAGTCAATTCTTGGATGACGTTCGTTTCGCACATTCCTTTGTTTCGGGTAAATTTCGATTCAATCAGTGGGGACGAATCCGAATCCGAATGGAACTGCGTCTGCGAAAAATCAATGATGAGTTAATCAAAAACGCCATTGAATCGATTGATTTGGATGCTTATGGACAAACCATCATTGCCTTGGCCGAAAGAAAATTCCGAGAAACAGAACGCGAAATCGATGTGTGGAAACGTAAAGCAAAGATCATTCGCTTTTTGAGCTCACGTGGATTTGAGCAGGATTTAATCATGGATGCCGTTAACGCTTTGTTTAATTCGCTACGGTAAGCCGCCGGACCTTAAAATCAGCTTCGCCTAGGTAATTGATGAAGTTGATTTTGATGAAATATATACCCGCTGTTGTTGGAGCTGAACATGTTAAAAAACTGGCCTTGCTCACAGCTTGTTCTGCAAGAATCTGCCCCAATTGATTATATACCTGAACAGTAAATTCTGACAGTTGGTCTCCCGGCGTCCGCAAGGTAATTATCTCTCCTGTTCGAATTGGATTTGGGTAGAGGATGAATGAGGTGTCAGATGGTATTTCAAATAGTGTACGATTGAATTGGAACAGGAACAATCCATTTTGACGGTCTGATACCACAATACGCTGAGATGGATAGTCCGAATAAACACCCCATGCCCCATTCATTTTGAAGGTTGACTCTGTCGTGTAGGTGTCGTAAGAGGCTATTTCACGCGGAAATGTAGCACGAATATCGTAAATACGAAGCCCTTCATTGTAGTGAGCAACAAAGGCAAATTCATTTGTAATCATTAAGTTGTGAGGCACGCTTCCTTCTTGCCATTTTGTTCCGAAATAGCCATTGACTTCTATGTCGAAGTTAGCAGATACACTACATTTCTTTATGCGTTTGCCATTGGTTTCATCGGCAAAAACATAAGTTAAACCATCAGGACTTAAGCACCCTTGGTGATTGTATCCTTGGTCTTGATAGAACGTGAGATTGCTTTTGTAAATAGGGGCACTTGGATTGGTGAAATCATACACACGAAGTCCGTCCATTCCGCAATTCAATATCGCCATGTTGTTCCGAACATAACAGTCGTGTACTTCTGGAATGTCTCCAGGGCCTTCCCATACCAATACAGGATTCAAAGGGTCTTGAAGCGAAAATACACGCAAGGGCACCAAGGATAAAGGAATTCCACTACTGATTGGGGTAACTAGACAAGCAAAAAGTAGCGCATTGCTTGTGTCGATGCTTAGGTTGTGTATTTTCCCAAAACGTTCGTCTTGCAAGTCTGCCACTTTGACCACTGAATCTGGTAAGTAGGACAAATCAATGATTTGCAATGAGCTATTGCCTTCATCACAAACGGAATAGGCGTAGTTGCCAAAGGTTTTATATTCGCGGTGGATCACTTGTGCTGATGAAAATTTTCCTTCAACAAAACCGCAGGAAACCAAGGCGTTTGAAGAATTTAATCGAAAGAAATGAGAGCCTTCCGTAGAACCAATGATGGCATATTCTTCACCATTTCGTGTGAATCCCCAGCAGCCGCTATACCGAACGGCCGTGGATGAAGTGATTAGGGTATCTGTGAACCAATGATCCAGCAATTCAATGTTCTTTTGCTCCTGCGTGATGGCAATGAGGGTGTAAAAAGAAAATAGGACCGTCAGGATAGATTTCATGTGGTTTACCGTTCTTGTAAAAGTACAAATCTCACGGCATTTGACATAAATTAACATTGATTCAGTCAATAATCCGTATTTTAGTTGCGCATTTAATTTACTATGTCTGACGCACTTGTTATAATTCCAACATACAACGAAATCGATAATGTCGAACGAATGACACGTGTAGTTATGGCGTTTGAAAAAGACTTCCATATTTTATACGTGGATGACAATTCACCAGACGGAACGGCTCAAAAAATCAAGGCACTCCAGCAAGAATTTCCTGGTCGCGTGTTCATTGAGGAACGTCAAGGGAAGCTAGGTCTTGGGACAGCATATATACATGGATTCAAATGGGGCATCTCCAAGGGTTACGATTTCTTGTTCGAGATGGATTGTGATTTTTCGCACAACCCCGAAGATTTGATCCGCTTGTATCAGGCATGTATCGATGGTGCAGATGTGAGCATAGGCTCGCGTTACTGCAAGGGTGGGAAAGTGTCGAATTGGCCATTAAAGCGGATCCTGATGTCTTACTTCGCCAGTGTATACGTCCGATTGATCTTATGGATTGGCATTCGTGATACGACGGCGGGATTTAAATGCTACAGAAGAAAAGTATTGGAAACGATTGACCTTGACGCCATCCCATTTATAGGCTATGCATTTCAAATTTGCATGAAATATGCCGCGGTAAAACATGGATTTAAAGTAACAGAGGTACCGATTACGTTTATTGACCGTCAATACGGTGAATCGAAAATGAGTTCAGGAATCTTTAAAGAAGCATTTTTTGGTGTCTGGAAAATGCGCAAAATGAAAATATGAGCAATACAACCATTCTACGAAACGCCCGCATAATCAACGAAGGCAACGAAGTGGTAGCCGACGTGTTGATCAAGAACGGTCGCATTGAACGCATCGCACCACAAATTTCATACGACGGAAGAGCCATAGATATCGAGATCAATGGAAACTACCTCTTGCCAGGCTGTATTGACGACCAAGTGCATTTTCGCGAGCCTGGGTTAACCCATAAGGCAACCATTGCTTCAGAAGCACGTGCAGCAGTTGCGGGTGGGATTACCTCTTTTATGGAAATGCCGAATACTGTTCCGAATGCCTTGACACAAGAATTGCTTGAAGATAAATACCAAATCGCAACGCGATCGTCCATTGCGAATTTTTCGTTCTTCATGGGTGCATCCAATGACAACTTGGAGGAAGTACTTAAAACGGATGGAACAAAAGTATGTGGGGTAAAGGTCTTTATGGGGTCTTCCACCGGAAATATGCTCGTCGACAATGAAGACACCTTGCGCGGTTTGTTCGAACGTGTTCCGCCAATGTTGATCGCGACACATTGCGAAGACGAAGCGACAGTTCGTGCAAATTTGGCGGCCTATAAAGAAAAATACGGAGAAGATATTCCTGTAGAAATGCATCCATTGATTCGAAGCGAAGAGGCTTGTTATCGATCGTCGGAATTGGCAGTGCGCTTGGCGAAAAAACACGGCGCACGCTTGCATGTCTTGCACATTTCTACAGCGAAGGAATTGTCGCTTTTTGAGAACACGATCCCACTTCCTCAAAAGAAAATCACGGCGGAAGCATGCATTCATCACTTGTGGTTCTCCGATGCAGACTATGCCGAAAAAGGAAACTCCATCAAATGGAATCCTGCGGTAAAAACAGCACACGATCGAGATGCTATTTTTCAAGCGGTATTGGACAACCGAATTGACGTGATTGCCACAGATCATGCACCGCATACGCTCGAAGAAAAATCGCGAAAATACCTCGAAGCTCCATCCGGCGGACCATTGGTGCAACATGCCCTGATGGCGATGCTCGAGAAAATGGAACAAGGTAAAATTTCGATCCAGAAAATTGTCGAAAAGATGGCCCATAGTCCTGCTGAGTTGTTTCGCATCAAAGACCGAGGCTACATTCGCGAAGGATATTTTGCTGATTTAGTGGTTGTCGAAAACAATGCTTTCACTGTTACGAAGGACAATATTTTATACCAGTGTGGCTGGTCACCATTTGAAGGACATACTTTTCCTTATCGAATAAGTAAAACCTTTGTCAATGGAAACTTGGTTTACAACAACGGAAAGCTCATTGAACACTCATTGGGTGAACGACTCATGTTTGAGTATCCAGGATGAAAAAGTACCTAGGGATGTTTTTGTGGGTTGTGCTATTTTCTTGCACGGATCAAATCGGTTCAAAACCTGCACCGGATAACCTCATAGAAAAGGAAAAGTTTGTAAAGATCATGAAGGAACTGAGCTTGGTGGAGTCCCATGTTCAGCTCAAGTATGGTCATGTTTCACGTTTTCAAGAAACAATGATCCTGTCTGGGAAGGCGATTTTCAAGAAGTACAAGGTAACGCCAAAGCAATTTGAAATGAGCATGGATTACTATGCCTCTCATCAAACGCAAATGCAAGAAATCTATGCGGAGGTGCTTGAATTGTTGAACCAAGAGTCAGGGAAATTGGGTGGTAATGGAACGTCAGTGTTGCAAGATACGACGAGGCCAGTGGTGCTGAAAATGTATAAATAAAGTTGACGGAATGACTCAAATGGCACCAAGCGATTTATTGTTTTAATAGGTAATGAGTCGCATCGATTCTTAAATAAAATAAGAAAATTTAGTGTTAAAAATAGTCGACTAATGGTTGTTCATCTGCGACAAATTTAGCGGCCCTAAATGCACCTGTAAACGATGACGATGCGGCAATCGCTCCGGTAAATAAAATCACCTTATTTTTTTGCTTGCGTTGTTTCTGAGGAAATTAAATTACTTAAATAAAATACTGATATTTGATGCCTGACATCATAAAGTTGCTCACTAATAATTAATTATGAAATATCTATTTGTTTTTAGCATCGGATTGCTTCTTGTTTCATGTGGTGAACAAGCACTTCCGTCAAGTTCTCTTTTATGTGACTGTGCCGACAACTCCTTGAAGACATTTGATTCAAAATTCATTGAAAAGTTAACCGAAACAGCAAGGACAACGGGAGATTTTCATGATACGATTTTGAAACTCACAGATAATAATCCAGGTATTTTAGTTCCGATTGTGGAACAATTTAAATCGAAATGGGAGAAAGGAGTAGAACAAATTATTACGGATTACAACTTGACGGATGAACAGTTCGAAAAATATGTTCAAGCGTCAACAAATGAGTGCCCAGAACAAATGCTGATTCTTACTTATTTTTTCAAGTAAGTTGATTTTTTTTGAAGTAAAAGCTTACATTTTTATATCTATTTGAACGTAAAACTCTTATCAAAATGAAAGATAAAATCATGAATGTCATTCGCGCGATGATCAATGTGCATTATATCGCAGGAAATATGTCTGGTGGAATTTTCGCAGCTTATGTGTTTACAATTTATTCTCCATTAGTGTCACATCAAGAAACCTGTATTTCAGATCCAATGGGGAATAATCATGCAGCATTTATTTGGTGCTTTTTATTTGGTTGGGTGTATTTAGCACAAATGCAAATGGCTGATAAAATGACAACTAAGTTTTTGTTTCGCGTGTTAATGCCACAAATTCTCATCTTTTTTGTGGGACTCTATGTATGTGGTTATCCTGTATTTAAATAAATAGAAAGATACCAGCTGTTTGTTATTGTGTAAAGATCTTAAACAACATTGGCGTCCTCTCCATAAAATTTCAGACGATCTAGTGTATATGGCATCTTTGATGTAATTGTCTTACGAGTTGGCTTCGAGGGCCTCAGCCAACACGAGAGCCTCAGCCAATACGAGGGCGTTTATTCCCGAAACAATTCAATCAGTTCTTCGGTCATCTCTGGTTCATCGCTCGCTTTTGATGCACCAAATTCAATTTCAAGGCAGAACATGGCGAGTGTCGAACACCGGATGCGATGATCCAACTCTTTGTCGATCTTTCTGATTTTTAGAAAGACAGGGATACTTGCCAATACCATTGCCCAAGCAGGACACTTGAAATAGGCGGCTAAAACAAGTACAACCAACCATGCGGGTGCCATCGTATATTTCTTGAACTTGGAAATGCGCAGATTTTTGCGGCAGCTTTCATATTCTCCGATTGAATCCCAATTCTTTTCGCGCATCTCTTGTGCGATCTCTTTTTTGCTTCGTGCCATAACAATTGCTTTTGGAATGCTCCTAGAAACGATTGATGAGGATAGAAATAACACGTATGAATGCCTTGAGTGAATAAATAATCCACATCGAAAGATTGGGAATTGCTCGCATGCTGTGGGGAAAAATGGTTGAACAGAATGGTTAATTTCATTATTTTTACATGATGTCAATTTCTACCATGTTCAGGACCTTCAGTTTCCTTTTGTTTCTAAGCAATTTTACACAGGTATTCGGATTGAAAATCGCGGAACAGGATAAGTGCCTCATGATTCATAATAGATGGATTAAGGAGTCATTTGTTCTCACGAAAAATACGGTGGGATTTTCTGCACCTGTAAGCGCGCGAGCTTATGCATATTTTACCATAGGTATTTTTGAAAGTACCGTTGAATTGTATGCAGAGCAGCAATCACTATCTGGTCAATTAGATGGCTATCAAAGGAATAAGTGGTCTTCTGATCCCGCGCTCATTGATTGGTGTTTGGTGGCAAATACTGTAGACAAGAGAATTTTGGAATACTTATACCGAAATATGCCGCCCTCGAATGCCTTAAGAGTCGCAGCACTTTCGGATTCTATTGAGCGATCTTATTCGCGCAATATTTCCCGTGAAAAGCGCAGACTTTCCTTGGAGTACGGAAATGATATCGCTCAAATGATCATCGATTGGTCTAAAAATGATGGGTCAGATGAAGGATTCAATAAAAATTATCCGGAAGACTATAAACCTCCTGTTTGTTATTCCTGCTGGACAAAAACAACTCCTGGATATTTCTCAGCTGTTCAGCCATTTTGGGGTTTGAATAAACACTTGATTTTTGGAGGTGACAGTCTGCTCATTGGCTGCAAACCTATGCCGTTTTCAAAGGAAGAAAATTCTCCAATGTTTAAGGATGCACTTTTACTCTATAAAACAGCTAAAGAACCAAATCCTGCGCATGAGCTGATTGCAGAATATTGGGATGATTCGCCAGGTTATTCGGGAACGCCAACGGGACATTTAATGCAGTTGGCGCTTCAGTTGGTCGAACAAAGAAAATTGGCGCCAGCCAAGGCGATGGAACTGTATGTAAAAATGGGGGTGGCCATCAATGAGGCCTTTATTCATTGTTGGAAGTTGAAATACACATTTAATTTATTGAGGCCAATTTCCTATATTCAGAGATTTATAGACCCACAATTTAATACGTTTATTGCTACGCCTTCATTTCCAGAGTTCCCATCGGGACATTCATTTCAATCTGGTGCAGGAACTCAGGTCTTAAAAGAGTATTTTTCAGATACATTAGAATTTAGTGACAACACAAACATCTGGAGGTCTGACATCGATGGCACTGCTCGAACCTATGCGTCATTTACTCAATTGTCTGAGGAGATTTCAATGTCTCGATTTTATGGCGGCATTCATTTTAAAACAACCTTAGATACGAGTTTGTATTTTGGACGAATCATTGGGTCCTATGTGTTGAAGTCAATTAACTGCACGAAGCAATGATTCGATTTTCTCTTGTTTTTTTCTGCATCAATGCGCTGTTTCAAGCACATGGCCAAGTCCATTTTACGGAGGTCTCTTCGGAAAAAGGCATGAATTATCTTTATCCCGGTAATGATTTTCAGATGGCCGGTGGCGGTGTGATGGTCATTGATGTCAACAATGACGGCTGGGAGGATCTTTTCCAAGCGGGAGGTGTGTTTGATTCCAAACTTTGGATCAATAAAGGTGGATTCTTTATAGATGGCACGGCTGATTTTGGATTGAATGCTCTATCGGGATATTTTATTCAGGGTGCCGTTGCCGCAGATTACAATAACGATGGATATAGAGATTTCATTGTCGCGAATTATGGCGTAGGAATGGGGCGTGGTGATAAGCATGCACCGGCAATCATGAAAAATATCAAAGGCGAATCGTTTGAATTGATCAGCTTAGAGAAGGTTATTGCTCCGGGTAATTTTTCATCAGCATGCTGGGGAGATATCAATAAAGATGGATTTTCTGATGTCTATATCACCAATTATGTCGCCTCTATGGGAGGTATAACGGATTCCAATGGAGTCGTGATTGGCTATGATGCGAAATGTTTAGAGAATAAGTTGTTATTGAATAAGGACGGGAAATCATTTGTTGAATGCGCGAATGAGTATGGAATTTCCGATGGTGGATGTGGCCTTTCTGCGAGTTTTACTGATGTGGATCACGATGGTGACCAAGATTTATTGCTGTTGAATGATTTCGGTGAATGGACTGGTGAGGGAAATAAGTACTTCAGAAATGAATTCCCTGAACCTATTTTTAGCGATGCAACACGTGAAAATGGTTTTGAAAATTTCATGTATGGAATGGGAATTGGTCAAGGTGACTACGATGAGGATGCAGATTTAGATTTTTATGTGACAAACATCGGGCGAAATTATCTTTATCAAAATGACAAAGGCAAATTGGTGGATCAGGCCCGAGCTTTAAAAGTCGATCTCACTTATGAGAAAGATTCAATTCGCGGAACCAGCTGGAGTGGAATCTTCTTTGACCTTGAATTTGATGGAGATCTCGATTTATATGTAACAAAGGGGAATGTCGCCACCTTGGTTCCTAAAACGGTAATTCGCGATCCCAATAAGTTCTTTTTAAACGATCAGGGTCATTTCACTGAAATCTCCGCTGAAGTCGGCTTGAATGATATCCTTTCCCACAGAGGGGCAGCGGTATTTGATTTTGATCATGATGGCGATTTGGACATTGTCTCTTCTGTTGTCAAATTGCCTTGGGCGGCATTCGCTAAAATTGAACAAAAAATAAAGTTGTTTCGAAATGATACGAAGGCTTTACATTGGATAGGAATTATTCTGGAAGGAGATGACGGTGTCAATCAAGATTGCTTCGGTTGCCAAGTTGTTTTTAAGCAACATAGCAGGAATTTGATGAAAGAGGTGGATGCTGGCAGTGGACAAGCATCTCAATCGACAGCTGTTTTATATTATGGTTTGGACCAAGAAAATTACCTCGAAGAGCTTGAGATTTTTTGGACAGATGGCACAAGTTCTAAGTTTAGCAACTTGAAATCAGGTCAGGTATATCGAATGATAAAAGGGAAGAATCCAGTCCCGATTAAAATGAATTAGTTGCGGCGAAATGTGGGTTTAATATTCTCCGTTTCCTTTCGGCCCTAAATATCCATCCCAGTGAACTGATTTGAATGATTTCTGTAAATCAATCCGTTCAATTATACTGAAAGGGTTTGTGCCTTGGGGAACAATAGAAGATGTGGCTACAAGCAATTCGAACTGGCCGTCTCCATCTAGATCGAGTAAACCCGGAGAGGCGGCCATAGAGACACCATTTCTAATTGGTCCGACGAACCAGTTTTGGTCATTCTCTAGATCTACCACTCGAACTTGATTGACTACGAAAAACTTTTGTGGATCAACTAATGAATTTTGGACATAGATGATTTCGTCAATTCCATCTTCGTTCCAATCAGCGAGCACCGCTGGAGAGAATTGGTTGAAACCAGAATCTTCTTGCCAGACAATGTCCCCAGTTTTGCCGTCAATAACGATCAATTTGAAACTGGAATAACTCGGGAAGGTTCCCTTTGCAAGAATCGTAAAAACATCCGGAATTGAATCTCTGGTCATTTGTCCTAAGGATGGGGTTACATAACATTCGTATCCTGCGAATGAATGTTCCCACATTGGCTTAAAATTAGCACCATCTAGCGCAACAATGGCTGAGCTCATCCCTACAGTAACCAGATCAGCTGTTCCATCCCGATTCAAATCTGCCAGCAATGAATTCAAAATATAGCCTTTCATTTTATCTCGTGCGATGAGTTCAGACTTGGAAATATTTCCTTGGGCTAATTTTTTAAGAGGCACCTGCCAAAGTGCTCCATCTATGGTTTCTCCACCCGTACCAAATACAATCATAGTTTCACCTTCACTCGTCGTATAGGTGTGCGGAGCATAATACGATTCTTTTTTCTCAGGAAATTGACATGAAGATATTATTTTGCCAGTCTTAGCACACAAGAGCATTAGTTTTGCAGTTGGTCGATCTCTTTTTTTTGCAGTTGCCAAATAGTCACCACCATTTGTTGTTAGAAGGTCTTTGATTCCATCATTATTTTGATCATCAACGAATTGCGTTGTAAAGAAATTTAACCACCCTTGCTTTCGAGCGGGTTCGGTTTTATTGGGCCAAAACTCCCAAATAATTTCTCCGTTTAACCCATTGATGCCATAGAAGGCAGCGTCTCTCCCTGCAATGAAAACATCAGGGATACCATCATTCGTGATGTCCTGGAATAGTGCACTGGTGTAAATCTGTGTGTGCGTCTTGACATTCCAAAGAATTTCACCGTTTGCGCCATTGAAGGCAACGATTCCATTTGTGCTTTCTAATCCTTCCATCCCAGCACCTATGATCACATCGAGTACATCATCTTTGTTGAGATCAGCAAATCTAGGAGAGGAAAAAATATTGGCGTTCTCAATTTGAGTGGACCATTTGGAACTTTGTCCAACTGCAGAAATTTGAGAAAGAGAAATATAGAATATGACTAGGCATGTGAATGACTTCAGCATAATAAAGAATTTTATACAAAGGTATGATTATGGATTACTTTTATCTAAGTCTTTAGTTTTCTTCAATAAGTTCTTCATCATCCACATGCAACAGATGCAAAAGCCTGTGGGCAATTGGCGAAATGAAAATCGCAGCGGTGCTTAGAAAAACGATTCCACTAAATAAGGCGTATAGCGACGAAAAAACTTTGGCTCCAGTCGTTGTTGGGATACTTCAATGGACCATTCCGCTTAGATTCATTGACGCAATGTAGCAACTGTCTATCCAATAAAAATTGGCGTAATTCAGGTAAAAAGTGACTCCAATGAGCAGAGAGCAGGCTGCTATTGTCCAACAAATAGTTGTTGCGTCTTATTGCAAGTATTTGCATTTTTCTTTTTATTGGATAGATTGATGCAATGTGCTTATTTTTAAGGAAATTTTCAAAATACCTTTCAATTTACAGTACATGTCTAGACTCCCTCAATCGTTCATTAAATCCTTGGATGACATTGCCAAAGCAAAGTTTTACGAAGCACGTCAGCGTTACCTTTTGCATTTAGGTGAGAGTTTAATCATGCATGTGTGCTCCTTCGTCTTGGCGGAATATAAAGAGACAGGTACGCATCTTATGTCGCTTGAAAAAGAGATCATCAACACGAAAAAGTCACTGTCTGTAGGAACGTATGTCGGGTGGGTGAGAAACACAAGTCAACACTTGGCTGATAGTCAAAAGCCTTCTTTGCTGGATGATTTAATTCGCAAAGAGCAACAAAATGAGGTCTTGGCCAACTTCATCGCCTGCATGGATATCCTGAAGAAGGTTGTTGAGTCTGATGACAAAGACAATCTTTATGACAGATGTATTCAGGCAAGGAAGGGAGCAAGCTTAAAGAAGTGTAATTTAAATCAGTTTTTTAGCAAGTTCGTGGAACTTCGAAATAAAATTGCTCATCCCATTTACGAAGTCAAAGGAAAAACCATCAATTGGCCATTCACTGACGATTGTTACCGTTTCATTTTGGAGCCATTAGAGTTGGCTATACAGGGCGTTCTCGATCAACTAAATCCACTCTGGGATTACGATCAGTACATCGTTTCTGAGAACGATCAGAATGTCATTGTGCTCAATATTGAAGATGGTGACCACTCAAAGCGGATCAATGTAAATCTCGAACTGCCCGAAGGTGTGCGTGTTTTATTGAATTCCAACGAGCATTTATTGCCTGCCGATTGGAAAGTCTTACTTCAACCCGATCCAAAGGCGGTTGAGCGGATCAAAGAGGAACAAGAAGAACTCCGAAAAATGAGCTCGCTTTCTGAGTTTAAGGAACACATTGTCGTTGCTTTGGAGGATAAGCAAATCAGCATGGAGGAATTTCGTTTTTTGGAATCCGTATCTAGAACGAAGCTGGGTTTAAATTCAGAGCAAGTAAAGGAGATCATTCTACAAACTGCAGCCGAATTGGACATCGATAACCCCTTCCCTGAAATTGATGCTCGATTCATGGATGCCATTGATGCAGCCATACGAAACAAGACGTTTAACGAATTGGTCTTGAAATTAATGGGCGAACAATACGGGGTTCATCCCAATGCATTTGACAAGCTGTTCGATTCAAGGGCCTATGCCTTAGGCGTTGATCCAATTGACGCAAGAAAATCTGAGACGGTCTCTTTTTCAAAGGAAGAACTGTCTGCTTTTCATTCGCTAACGATAGCCCGGTCGTGGATCATGAGCATGGATCGCTTGAACAGTGGAGGAGGAACAAGCAATTACAAAATTGTTGGCGATTCATCGAATGCGATGTCGAAAGAATATTGGCACAAATTCGCCTTCACCAGTTTGGAACAATTTGTAAAGTTGCGCTTGAAACTACTGCAAACAGATGGTGGTCTAGAATGGGGAACGAAACAAAATCAATGGCAAATTGGAAACATGGCAAGCTATGCCTGGTGCAGTATTTTTCCGAAAAATGCAGTTACTAAAGCAGCGCTTTCATTGCATCTTTCCGCGTACGGTTCAGGATCGATGGCTGTTGGTTTCTTGCCCGACTGGAAGGACCAAAAATCGATTGAACACTTCGGTTTATTGCTCGCAATCACACGAAGAAATCTGTTTCAGTTCTTGCTGAAATATGAAAAAGAGTTCAAAAAGTACAAAAATCTAGTGCTTTGGAATAGCAATGGAAATGACAGTTACGGTACGATCAGTGAGGTGATGGAAAAATACCCTTGGACCTTTCACTTCGATTATGGGTTTGAGCAAATACAGTTTGTTTTTGACGCGCAACAAACCATTCATAATCCAGAATTAATCGTTGAATCGTTCGATATTACGTTCAATTTATTCAATGTGCTCATTCCTGAAATTATTCAGGATTATGAAAATAGCTTAATTGATATCATAGATCCTCTTGCAAAAAACAAAGAGGAAATTCGTTTATGTCTTAATCAAATTGAAGCAGGGGTAGAACGCTATTTTAAACCTTCAGGTAAGGTAACCAAAGATATCGCTGGCACCCCGCAAGGTGGTAAAATGTGCTACCGGGTTGTTTCTACTTTGGATGGATACATTGTTCGGCTTTCTTTTGATTTTGTTGCGGATTACATCACCAATGATGTATATTTTCACATGACCTTAAGTAGTGGCGGACGAATCAATGACTACCATACTTCTATTGATGATGTCCTGCAAGATTTTCATTTTTTGAATGCGGATTTTGAACGCAATTACAGACCAGGTCACATCGTCTATCGAAAAAAAGTTAGTACAGAAGAAATACACGAACAATTGCCTCAAATTGCGCTTTCGTTTGTGGATGAATTCGCGTTGTGTGCGTCCAAGAACTACTTGGATTATCTTGGCCTAACGCCAGTAATTCACTCGCTCACAGAGCTTCAGTCGCGTGTCGACCATCTCATGGATGCCTTGTTGAATGGAGAGTTACAACAGAGTTTTGGGAATTCAATAAAAGTGGAACGGGATATCGCCAAAGGACTATACTATTTAGATTATGTGGCTGCGTCGAATAAGAAACAAGGGTACCATTGGATAGGTTGGGGGCTGAATGCAAACGATCCATCTAACTTAGTGATTGGACTGACGATGACACTGAAAAGCGTGAAAAAGGGACCTCAATTGGCCAATGATTTTCACACCTTCATGCGAGAAAATGAGGGGTGGATTCTGCGAGAAAATGGGAACAAACCGGAGCTTTCTGATGCGCAGTGGGGCAGAGAAGTATTGAGTGATGAGGCCTTTGGTGCATCGTCGGATTTCAATAAAAATCACGCAGCAAAATTAGCGCGGATCAACAGTGAACCGAAGTTTGCCAATTGGTCAAGCAAAAAGTCAGATGAGAATCAGTGGATTCAAATTGATTTGGGAGAAGTCAAAACCGTTTGGGGAGTATGCACCCAAGGAAGATTTAATCAGGATCAATGGGTAAAATCGTACAATCTTTTTGTTTCAAGTGATGGAAAATCATGGGACACCATTGGTGTTGATATTCCTGCAAATACGGACCGTGATAGCCTCTCGGAAAATAATTTCACAAACGCTGTATTAGCGCGTTATATTCGCTTTCAACCGACGGCTTGGCATCAGTGGATCAGCATGCGTGTTGATGTGTTGTTCGGTGATGCTCCTGATTATGCCATCAGTGCCTCAAAATGGGTGACAATAAATGACCAAATTCTTCTTGATTTCCCGAAATGGATTGAAACAGAAATCCAAGCGGTCAAAGGACAAATTGGCGCTGCCTTTTCATTTAGATAATACAAATAGGCAGACTAATTTTCTTCAGGTAGTTCCTCATCATCTACGTGCAACACATGCAGCAGTCGATGCGCAATCGGTGAAATGAAAATCGCAGCGGTGGTTAGAAAAACGATTCCACTAAATAAGGCGTATAGGGATGAAAATACTTTGCCTCCCGTAGTCGTAAGCACATTTCCAGGTCCCATTCCCGTGAGAATCATTGAGGCATTGTAAAAACTGTCAACCCAAGAAAGGTTGGCATAATGGCGGTAACCAATGACTCCAATGAACAGAGAAATGGCCATAAAACTCATGGAAATCAAAAAGAATTTGATCATCCGAAGGGCAAAGTCTTTGGGTGAAAGGATGTTCTTGTTGGGCTTATGTTTTTTCATCATGACGTATGCGAATAGGGGTGTTTTTTCAACTGTAAAATGACAAGGGTGATCCATAGTAAGGTTATTCCAAAGGTGATCTTTTGAAGCAGAGGAAGAAAGTCAATGCCGAAATTGCTCACATAGATGATGCAATTCGCGAAAATAAACGCCAAGCAAACAATACCAAAGTAGGAGAGGAAGTCTCGCTTGTTCCGAAACAACTCATAAAACAGCAATGTAAAAGCGATGGTCCCTGAGATCACTGCGACATAGATGATGCCGTCGTGCCAATTGGTGAAAATCAGGGAGGCAAACACCATGGACAATATGCCGCAATAGCGCATAAAGCTCCGAATGGATTTGCTCCTTTCGTACACAATGGTTGGAATGTTCCACCAGAAAATGGAAATGGAGATGGACAGGACAATCATGCCCAACAAACCATACGTACGGCCCGTATTTGCGTCACCATTTTTAGCATTTTCCCCGAGCAGCTCACACCAATAATTGTTGCGCCAGCTGAAGCCAAGTTCGTGCACATTCACTGCTGACCCTCCAGGATACTTGAAGGCAGCGAGCAGATATAAGACCATAAAAAGGAGGATTCCGCCGATTGAGATAAGGGGCCAAAACACAATTTTGGAGCGCTGTTCTCCACTCATGCTATTCTTTTTTACGGTCTGGATTTTGGCGAATGAAGGAATCCCATCCACCACCCTTCGCTTTATTGTGTTCACCAATGCCTTTCGAGAAATGGTGACAAACAGCAACGGCCAATCCGTCCGTTGCATCAAGATACTTTGGCATCTCTTCGAATTTAAGGAGCTTTTGCAACATGGCCGCCACCTGTTCCTTTGAGGCACTTCCACTGCCAGTAACGGCTTGTTTTACCCGCTTTGGTGAATATTCTTCAAAAGGAATGTTGTGACTTAATCCTGCAGCGATCGCCACACCTTGAGCGCGTCCAAGTTTTAACATGGATTGCACATTTTTCCCAAAAAATGGCGCTTCAATGGCCAATTCATCTGGATGGTACTCTTGAATTATTCCTGATACTCGGTCGAAGATCCGCTTGAGCTTGTCGGGGTGCGTTGGCAATTTGTTCAGTTGCACAATGCCGAAGTTGAGCATGGTCAATTGATTTTTCTGCACATGAATAAGTCCATATCCCATAATCGTGGTTCCGGGGTCAATTCCGAGAATAATCTTATCTTCAACCATTCAAAATTTTCTTCGTTGGCTAAAGCTATAAAAAATAGGCAGACAATCTTCAATTTCCTCAAATTGCTTGCGCTTGTCACGCTCATTTTTTTCTTGATTCAACGCTTTAAAAATCAGGATTGGAATCAGGATGAGATGAATCTAAAACATCTAGGTTTTTTGATCATTGGCATCCTATTGATGCCGCTTAATTGGTGGACGGAATGGCGAAAATGGACTTTGACACTGGATTGTGCAGGGCTGCAAAGCGAAAAATCTACGGTCTTCCATAGTTTTTTAGCCGGTATGGTCACAGGTATGCTCACGCCCAATATGCTAGGTAACTTCATCGGAAGAATTCTTTATTTCGACCGAAAGCACCGAGTTCAACTTACCTTACTTACGCTGATAGGAAGCATGTCACAGTTCGTAGTGACCATGGTTGTTGGCGCATTAGGAGTAATCCTGCTTCAAAAATTGCCTTTCGAATCACCTCTTGGAACGGCCACTTATTTCCTCATCGCACTTGTTTCTTGTGTATTTCTAGTGCTGTATTTTCGAATGGAATGGCTGCTGAAATTCATACGCAAGCGAACATTTGTAAGTGGTTTACTTGCGCTTCTTGAGCGCAACAAAGATTTGAGAATTCGGATGCTCGGACTCGGAATTTTTCGTCATCTCATCTTTACAGTACAATTTGCTTGTGTACTCTATGCCTTTGACGTTGATTTGAATGCAACAAGTGTTTTATGGATTTGGCAATTCTATTTCTGGGTGACTTTGGCTCCGTCTTTATTCCTAGGAAAATTGGGTGTGCGTGAATCTGTTGCGGTTTGGGTTTTTGCTGCTGCCGGCATGCCCGATTTTACCGTGTTAATTGCCACATTCTCCATTTGGGCCATGAATTTGTTTCTCCCAACAGTTATTTCATTGGTCATTTTAAAACGTGCAAAAACATGATGGAATGTCTGTTTTTTTTGATGTATGGAGGGATAATGACTGGAATTATTGGGTTTGGATATTTCCTTCAACGGCGAAAGGAAAAGCACTATGTTACTGGTCATCAAAAGGTGTTGAATGAACAGGTATCTGTAATTATCCCTTTTCGAAATGAGGCATCACGCTTAATACCACTACTTGAGTCGATTCAGCAAGCAAAGATAAATCCTGCAGAATATGTCTTCGTGGATGACCATTCCGATGATGGTTCAGCTGAAATAATTGAAAAGAAATGGCAAGGGAAACATCCGACGGTGATTGCTTTAACAGATCATGAGGAAGGAAAAAAAGTAGCGATTCGACGTGGAATAAGCGAAAGCAGTGGGCAATGGATTTTGTCGATGGATGCCGATGTGTCTTTTGCGAATGCGTATTTCTCGACGCTTTCGACTTTGGAACACGCAGATATGTATATCCTTCCAGCAGTGATGGTTGCCCAACGCTGGTATGAGCATCTGTACGAAGTGGATTTAATTTTAGTCAACGCAGCAAATTGTGGATTGGCAGGGTGGAAGCGTCCAATCATGGCAAGTGGTGCGAATCTCTTGTACAGCAGGAAGGCTTTTGAACGTTTAGATCACATTGCGCGTCACCAGCATATGCCAAGTGGTGATGATATTTATCTGTTAAGGGACTTTAGGGAGGGTAAGGCGGATGTGCGCTTAATAACAGATTCAGCATTGGCCGTTCGCACAGAAACACCGCAATCATTTTTGGAATTTATCCATCAGCGCTTGAGATGGTTGGCAAAAACAGGTGATGTAAAAGATCATTTGAGCACTTCCCTGGCCATCGTTCAAGCCCTATTGACTTTCGCATTTGTGGCACTGCTCGTTTCAAAAGGAATGGCAAGAGAATGGGGGTCTTTTTGTTCAGTTTTCGCAGCAAAGACGGCCATAGATATGCTTCTATTCTATCCCTATTTTCAGCGAATAAAACGCTTGTCTTCCTGGTTTTTTATTCCTGTTTACGAGTTGCTTTTCCCAGTATACACCGTGCTCATATTGAGTATGATGTACTGGTTTAAACCGAAATGGAAGGGTAGAAAATTGAACCGAAATTTCTAGAAGACATTACTTTTCAATTTCTCGAAGCGACTCCATCTTTTTCTTTTCTAAGAATCCTTTGATGTCTTCGAAATGCTCTTTCACGCGCTTATGGCCAAATTCAAAAACTTTCGTGACAAGCCCATCCAAGAAATCGCGGTCGTGAGAAACGATGATCAGTGTACCATCGAAATTGCGCAAAGCATCTTTGATGATGTCTTTGGTTTTCATGTCGAGGTGATTGGTTGGCTCATCGAGTATCAACAAATTGACTGGCTCTAAAAGAAGTTTGATCATGGCCAATCGTGTGCGCTCTCCTCCAGAAAGAACCTTTACTTTCTTTGCACTTGTTTCTCCACCGAACATAAATGCACCCAAGATATCCTTGATTTTGGTGCGAATATCCCCTACGGCAATATAGTCAATGGTTTCAAAAATAGACAGTTCCTCATCAAGCAATGCGGCCTGGTTTTGAGCGAAATAGCCAATCTTAATGTTATGACCGAGTTGCAAGGTGCCAGTGAAGTCAATTTCGTTCATGATGGCTTTAATCATGGTCGATTTTCCCTCACCGTTCTTGCCAACAAAGGCCAATTTCTGCCCGCGTTCGATGGTCATTGAGGCATTGTTGAAGACCACATGATTGCCGTATTTTTTACCTAAATCTTCAACGATTACTGGATAATTCCCCGAACGAGGGGCAGGGGGGAATCGAAGGCGCAGTGCAGATGTATCGACCTCATCAACTTCAATGATGTCGAGTTTCTCAATCATTTTTACGCGCGATTGCACTTGCAATGTTTTTGAATAGGTACCCTTGAAACGTTCAATAAATTCGCTTGTCTCAGCGATGAATTTTTGCTGCTCGTCGTATTGTTTTTGTTGCTGTTCGCGTCGTTCTTTGCGCAATTCAAGGTAATGGGAATATTTTGCTTTGTAATCGTAAATTCTACCCATTGTCACTTCGATCGTGCGGGTGGTGATGTTGTCAACAAAGGCGCGGTCGTGGGAAATCACAACCACAGCTTTGGCTTGTTCAGTAAGGAAGTTTTCCAACCACTGTATGGATTCAATGTCGAGGTGATTGGTTGGCTCATCGAGCAGGATGAGGTCGGGTTTGCGCAGTAGGATTTTTGCCAATTCGATGCGCATTCTCCAACCGCCACTAAATTCGGAGGTCGAACGATCAAAATCCTCACGTTCAAATCCAAGACCTTTTAGTGTTTTTTCGACTTCACCATCATAGTTGATTTCTTCGATGGAGTAGTATTTTTCACTGAGTTCTGAAACTTGTTCAATCAGTTTCATGTAATCGTCAGAATCGTAGTCGGTGCGCACAGTCAACTGGTGGTTGATTTCGTCCATTTCAGCCTTCATGGCGAAAATTTCTTGAAAGGCCTTCGACGTTTCCTCGAATACGGTACAATCGTCTGCTGTAAGCAAATGCTGCGGCAAATAAGCGATGACGGTACCTTTAGGAGAAGAAACACTGCCTTTTGTTGGCTTGTTTTGGCCTGCAAGTATTTTCAGTAGGGTAGATTTTCCTGCACCATTTTTTCCCATTAGTGCAATCTTATCGTTGTCATTGATGACAAAGCTAACATCGCTAAACAGGATTTTTCCACTGAACTCTACCGAAAGACCGTCAACTGAAATCATAACTTGTTATTTAAGGGCGCAAAGATAGTCCCTTGATGCGTGTGAAGTTGGTTTATGCTTATTTTTGAGAAAAAAAAAGATGAGAATTTTTCTTTCCTTGTGTGTTCTCTTTGTTGTATTCTTTGCTTCTGCGCAGCAAAAGGACACCTGCATGACACTGCCATCCTCCCTTTCAAAAGCGAATGCGGATAAATTGGTGATTGCTTGTTCATGTGATTTGGCTGAATTTTCGATTCAAATCTACTCGCGTTGGGGACAGTTGGTGTACGAAGCAAAAACATTCATGACACCCTTTGATTTGGATGTAAATGCCCGAACGGGAAAGAAAAATCAAGAGGTTCAGGTGTTTGGTGAAGGCACTTATTTTTATAAAATTCACTACCGCAAATACAATTCTCAGGAATACATCGATGTAACGGGGTATATCACTATTCTTTAGGCCCGCACAAAACCATCATTTTTAAGCACAAAAAAAAGCCGGGAGCACCGGCTTTCGTAGTTTCTTTTCTTTTTAATTTAAAAAGGAAGGTCATCATCTGCGCCGCTTTCAGAAATTGCGGCAGGGGCTGATGCTGCTGGAGCGGCAATAGGATTCAAATTTACAGGCGCCATTCCTGGCATTTGACCAGCATTTTGACCAGAAGAAGCTCCTTGGTTGGAACGTTCAATTCGCCATGCCTCAAGTGTGTTGAAATATTTCACTTCACCTGTTGGGCTCGTCCATTCTCGACCGCGTAGGTTAAAAGAAACATCTACTTGATCACCCGCTTGATACCCGTCAAGTAAGTTACACTTATCTTGTGTTGCTTGAAACATAATGTCCTGCGGATACATGCCAGAAGCATCTGTTACCACAAATTCGCGCTTTGAAAATTTTTCCGATACTTGAACGGTATTGCCCACCATTTTTACGGATCCCGTGAGTTTAAACATGTTGATTTATTTTAATTGTTATTGATTCATCCATTATTAAAGGCCAAAAGTGTCATCCACGCTTCGTCCAGTTTGTTTTCACTTAGCAATTCTTTGGCACGCACATGCAGGGCATTTTCCAAGGCACTTGCGTCGTCTTCTAAAGATACGAACAATTCGCTTAGTTCTAACAATTTGTATTCATTTACATCGGTCTCGTCTGGAAGAGCTTCGATCCCAGCAAGCTGACCTAGGTCGTTGCGGGATAATACGCTACTGGCAAGAATATCTGCAGGTAGGTGATCGAACCCAATTCCACATGTTGTTATTGGTTTTGTGATTTCGAACATCGAATGCTCATCCGCACGACAATACCAATTGCCGCCCATGCGAGCGACCAAATCAATTTTTTTCTGGTCAATCATACCTGCCGCATCCAATACTTCTTCACGGATGTGAATGCGCGTGACTTCGCAAATAACCAAGTTTCCAGCGCCCCCCTCAGTGCCAAGCTCAATCACTTGATTCACCTTGCATTCAAACTGAACAGGTGCTTCTGCAACGCGCATGGGTTTAATGGTCTCAGATGCTAAAGCGGTAAATCCAGCTTTTGTAAATTCACTTGTTCCTGGCGGATAGGGTGAACTGGCCAAACTCATCTGATGCACCATATTATAATTGACCACATTGATTACCACCTCAGGAGTAACTTTCACGTTGTTGTAGGTGTCTTTAGTGGTATTGCTTCTTCCAGCGCGCGCCGGAGAGAAAATGAGTATCGGTGGATTGGCACTAAACACATTGAAAAAACTGAACGGTGCCAGGTTGTGATTCCCTTCAGCATCGATGGTGGATGCAAACGCGATTGGTCGTGGTCCGATAGCACCTAAAAGATACTGGTGGACTTTGGGTATAGGAAGCGTTTTAGGGTCTAATGTAATCATTGCCAAAATTGAATGCCACAAATTTACACCGAACACCTATGCTTTCAGAATTCAGTTATCACGACTTTTCCACAAAAAGAAGAGGTGTTCAATGCAAAATTCATTTTTTCCTGTATTCATTTTTCATTCTCTAAATAAAAACCATTATCTTTGCAATCCCGAAAGGGAGGGTAGAGTCATACGGACCACCTGATTTGAAATAAATTTGCGGATGTGGTGAAATTGGTAGACACGCCAGACTTAGGATCTGGTGCCGAGAGGTATGCGGGTTCGAGTCCCTCCATCCGCACTGAAAATGGTCTCGTTGATAAACGAGACCTTTTTTGTTTAAGCTATAATTGAAATTAAAATGAATGTAACTCGTCAAGATGTCGATGCATTGAATGCATTGTTGAAGGTTGAAATCGTGCCTGGAGATTATCAGGACAAGGTGAAATCAACATTGGAAAAACACCGCAAAACGGCAAAGATACCTGGTTTCCGTCCGGGTCATGTGCCTTTCGGAATCGTGCAAAAACAATACGGTAAGGGCGTCCTTGCAGATGAACTCAATAAAATTGTCAACGATGGTCTGTACACGTTTATCGCAGAGAACAAAATCGATATTCTTGGGAATCCTATTCCAAAAGCTGGCAACGACGTGGATGGCAATTTTGACAAGCCCGAAAATTTTACTTTTCAGTTTGAAATTGGCTTGAGTCCTAAATTCGAACTTCCCTTGTCGTCGAAAAGCAAATTCGATCATGTGAAAGTGAAAATTGATGATGCGCTCATTTCGAAACAAATTGAAGACCTATCGCGTCGCTATGGAAAGTTAATCTCCACAGATACTGTCGGTGAAAAAGATATGATTTTGGCACAATTCGTCGAATTAAATGCAGAAGGAGAAATTAAAGAAGGAGGAATTCTTCATTCTTCAACCATCTCTATGGAATTTGTGAAGGATGCTGAGACGAAAAAAGCATTAGAGGGCAAAGCAATCGGGGACAAAGTTCGCGTTAATCCAGCGCATGTTTCTCGCGGCGGAAGCGATACAGCATCAATGCTTGGCATCCAAGAATCTGCATTGGATGCAATTTCTGATCAATTCCAAATGACCATCAATGAGATAAAGCACATGGAAGCGGCTGAACTCAATCAAGAACTTTTTGACCGTTTGTTTGGTGAGGGAGCTATTTCGTCTGAAAAAGAATTGAAAGAACGCATTGCTGCAGATCTTCGAAATATGTTTGCAAATGATTCAGATCGCTTGTTGACACGAACGATTTATGAGGAGTTGTTGGAAAAAACAGCCATTCAATTGCCAGATGCATTCTTGAAGCGCTGGATTAAATTGTCCAATGATAAACCAATTTCTGACGAACAATTGACTGCAGAATACGATGGCTATGCGAAGAGTTTAAAATGGCAATTGATTCAAACGAGTATCTTTAAAAACAACGAAATCAAGTTGGATAACCAAGAGGTAATCGGGTTCACAAAGGGATTGTTGGTGAGCAATTACGCACAGTACGGTATTCCTGCACCTGACGATAACGAATTGACGCAATCAGCGCTTCAAGTTCTTGGAAACAAAGAGGAAGCAACTCGGATTTACGACATGCTAGCAGAGCAAAAATTAACAGATTATTTCAAAAGCACTGTGAAATTGTCAGAGAAAGAAATCTCTTACGATGCCTTCGTTGAGCTCGCTTCGAAGTAATTAAAATATGTAGTGCAAGCCCTCGAATTTTCGGGGGCTTCTTTTTTTTCATGGACTTCCTTACCTTTGCATGAAATAAATCATTGAGAACAAGAATTTATGTCGAGATTGAACACGAGAAAATTTGCTTTCCTTCTTTTCATACTTTCCTTGTGTGTGTGGGTGACTCCTGTACAAGCTCAATCGCAATATCTTCGACGAAAAAATGATCCATACCGATGGATGATTGGCCTTGGATGGAACGTGGTCGATGATGATGGACTAGCATTTTCCAAATTGCTAGATTACAAAAACTCTTGGAATTACCTTTATTATCCAACGACCTTGTCAATTGACAAGTATTTAAAAAAAGGGTGGAGCTTTGATGGCGCTCTTTCGTACAACCGCTACTCGACATCAAAGTTGATCAATGATTCGACAGGGGTAAAGGGTGTTTTCGCAGCTGCAGATGCGTCATTTAAATACAGTTTTTTGCCGCGCATGGCGTATTATGCCCAATGGCTGGACCTCTATTTTGCTTTTGGTGCTGGAATGACCTACCGACAAACAATGTCAGCACCACTGACACCAATGGTCAGTCTAAGCTTGGGTGTAAATTTATGGTTTTCCAAAAGTTGGGGTTTGCGCTTGCAAACAGCCGGGAAACTTGGCTTGGTAAGTGACATTTGGACATCCAAAACGGATTATGTGCAACATACGATTGGATTGGTTTATCGCATAAAGCCGGTATACAAGAGTAATTTTAGTTCGAAGCGTCAGTACAAATGGACCAGTAAAAAACGGAATTACCGCCGCAGAAACAATGGTTAATGAATGGTGATCTCATAGGGTAAACGCATTTGAATGCCAAATCGATTACTCATGCGCAACAATGATTCGTATGAAGAGCTAAGAACCTCCGGTAGCTTACTTCGTGTCATTACCATATCTCCATTTTCTTCTTCAAAGTCCTCCAGTATTTCTTGCCACATATCCTCTTCTTTCAATGGATAGTACAATACTTTTTTGTCCTTGATTCCCGCTTTTTTTGAGGCAAATTGAATGGCATCATGCAGACCGCCTAAGCGATCAACAAGTCCTATTTCAAGTGCATCTCTACCTGTCCACACGCGTCCTCGAGCAATCACGTTTACTTGTTCAACAGATAAGTTACGTCCTACAGCAACACGGTTTAGGAATTCCATATACGTGTAGTCAACTTCTTCTTGAATCATTTTCAACTCCTCGGGTGTCAGTTTCTTCATGAGCGACATAATAGCGTGCGCATTTGTTCCAGCCCGATCGAAGGTGATGCCCAATTTGTTTTCAAGCATCTTTCCGATATATGGAATCATCCCAAAAACACCGATGGATCCCGTGATTGTTGTTGGTTCAGCAAAGATTGTTGTTCCCGGAGCTGAGATGTAATATCCGCCCGAAGCGGCGACATCACCCATGGACACGATGACTTTCTTTGTTTTGTTTGTCAATACGACTTCACGCCAGATTTCATCACTTGCCAATGCGCTTCCACCTGGACTATTAACACGGAAAACAACGGTTTTAATGGAGCTGTTTTTTCGAACCGCTTGAAATAATTTACATATTTCTTTGGAGGTTAAGCCATCGCCATCGGTAGAGATTTCTCCTTCAGCTAAAATGACGGCAATGTTGGGGTCATCTTTTTTGGTTAAGGTTTGTTCCGAATAGAATTTTTTACGTGCATATTTTTCAAATGCTTGAAATTCAGGATCCTCATCCTCATCTAATCCAATTTTCTTCGATATCAAATCGATGACCTCATCTCTGTACATTACACCGTCAATAAGCTTGAGTTTCACAGCATCATTGGCTCTTCGAATGCTGGCCTTTTCTGCAATATCGTTCAACTTTAGAATGGATACTTGTCGCTCCGTTGAAATGTCCTGTCGAATATCTTCCCACATGGAAGCGAGATAACGTTCGATTTGAACACGACTGGAATCGCTCATGTCTGTGCGAAAAAACGGTTCAACCGCACTTTTAAAATCATTATTGCTGCCGCGGATAATTTCCACTTCAACATCCAATTTGTCCAATGTATTTTTGAAATACATGAGTTCAGCACCGAGTCCGAAAAACTCCATTGCTGAGGATGGAAAGGCATACACTTCGTTGGCAACAGAACTTAAATAGTACTCTTTTTGCGTAATGACCTCCCCCGCATTGTAGGCAACAATAAATTTTCCAGATGATTTAAAATCAATGAGTGCTTGACGAATCTCTCGCGTACTGGAATACCCACAGTTTAAATCACCTACTTCAAGAAAAATCCCCTTTACCTTATCGTCGTTTTTTGCTGTTTCAATGCCAAAAAGCAGGTCGCTCAAGCCAATCGTATGGTTCAAGTTAAATGAAGTTGGATCAAACGTGCTGCTTGACTTTTCTGCAATCTCACCGTCTAAGGTCATGTGCAGTACGGTGTTGTTTTTAATGGACAAGGGTTTTGGACCGAATTCACCAAAACTCCCAATGATTCCGCCAATGATCAATACAAAAATGAACAACCCAATGATGGACATGATGAATATGGCCAATAAACTCGGCCAAAAGATTTTTCCAAAGGTGATTTTGTTTTCGGGCATAGCATAGAATTTTTATCAAAAATAGAGTTTTCTATTGACATAATCTTGCCTTCTCAATCATTGTGAAATGGATCATTGAAATGCAAATTATTCATCATGTTGGTGTCAATATAAGTGTTTTAATTCCTGTTTATTAGTTGTTTAGTTCAAAGGCTGTTGTATGCCTAGTTAACTAAATAGAAAACAAGTGCTGTACGGATAAAAAAAAGCAGTAAATTGGCTGCAAACTTTGCCAGAAATGAAAAAACTAATAACTCTCCTTTTTACTGTTTTAAGTACCATCAGCTTTGCCCAAACATCCTATTCACGCGTCAAAGTTTTTGCCGACGCGCTAGAATTGAAGCGTTTAGGTGATCTTGGTGTGACAGTGGACCACGGCACCTACAAAGAAGGTGTATTCTTTATTTCCGATTTCTCCAATTTGGAAATAGCGATCATGAATGAAAATAACTTCGACTATGAGGTGTTGATTGAGGATGTTCAAGCTTATTACATTGAACACATGTCTGACCCAAGTGGGTATGTACCCAAAAATGCAACTTGCGCAGGAGGAAATGGTGGAAGCTCAGGATTTAATCCTGCGACGCCGACAAACTTCAACCAAGGAACAATGGGTGGATATCTGAAATACAATGAGATGCTCGCAGAATTGGATCAGATGGCAACACTTTATCCGAATTTGATTACCGCAAAAGCGCCTATTTCGACATTTCTTTCTCGTGAAAATCGCCCAATTTATTTTGTGCGAATGTCCGACAACCCAAATACAGATGAAAGTACAGAGACGAAAGTACTTTATACTGCGATTCACCATGCACGTGAACCAATGAGTTTGATGGAAACGGTTTTCTTCATGTGGTACATGCTCGAAAACTACAACACCAATGATGAGGTGAAATACATTGTTGACAACATGCAGTTGTACTTTGTGCCATGCATAAACGTGGATGGATACCTCTACAACGAATCAACCAACGCGAACGGAGGAGGTATGTGGCGGAAGAATCGCCGAAACAATGGTGGTGGTGTTTATGGAGTGGACTTAAATCGAAATTATGGCTACGGGTGGGGAACAACAGGTACTAGCACGAACACAAGCAATGATACCTATTGCGGAACTGCTGCCTATTCTGAGCCTGAGGTACAAGCCATTCGCTGGTTGTCGCAAAATAACAATTTCATAACAGCATTCAATGCGCATACATATGCTGGAGATATTTTATTCCCAATTGGAACAACGACAGCCGAATTTGCACCACACCATAACTATTTCCTAGAAGAAGCAAGTCACATGGTTCAGTTTAATGGTTATGGCGCGATTAAAAGTTCGTCTTTGTATCCAGCCTCGGGTGATTCAGACGATTACATGTACAAATTAGACATCGGTGTTGGTGTGAAAGACACCATGTTTGCGCATACTCCAGAGGTAGGGACTGCATTTTGGCAACCGTCATCTGAAATCGTTGCTACCTGCAAAGACATGATGTTCCCGAATTTAGTGCTTGCACACATCAGCCGCAAGTACTTGGTTGTGAAAGATGCCGATCCTTCAACGGTGGCAACATTAACAGGTAATTTTTCTCACACTGCTCAACGCTTGGGGCGTGAAAATGGTGCCATTACGGTATCCATTCAACCCTTGTTGAACATCCAGTCTGTAGGTGCTCCGATTGTTTACAATGTTCCGCTAATGACAAATACATCAGGTGCAATATCTTATGTGTTGAATCCAGCTATTCAGTTTGGTGATCAAATCAAGTACATTTTGAAGACCGATAATGGAATGTGGGTGAAAAAAGATACCATCGTAAAAACCTATGGTGCACTTACTGTTCAGGTAGTAGAAGACGGTTCGAATGCCAACTGGACGGGAACATGGGGAACAACGGCTTCCACATTCGTTTCTGCTTCAACATCTTACACGGACAGTCCGACAGGCAACTATGCGAATAACATCGCATCAAAAACCTATACCTATGTGCCGACAATCGATTTGACGAATGCAGCCTCTGCAGGGATTTCATACTATGCCAAATGGAACATTGAGGCAGACTACGATTATGTACAATTCCAAGTATCGACAGACGGTGGAACAACATGGATTGGTCAATGTGGAAATTATACTGTGCCTGGCACAAACGCAAACGGAAGTGTTCAACCCAACAATCAACCAGTCTACGAAGGGGTTCAATCTTCATGGGTTCTCGAGGAAATAAGCTTGAGCGATTATATCGGACAGGTAATCAAAGTACGTTTCAAGTTGGGATCTGACAATGGAACAACTGGAGACGGATTCTATTTTGATGACTTCAAAATCATGTTCAATGATGCAGGTCCAGTCGTGGCGCCTGCGGCATCGTTCAATACGTCATCGACTTCGGTTTGTGTCAATAACTCAGTCTTATTCAATGACCTTTCAGCGAATCAACCTACAACATGGGCTTGGAATTTTGGTGACGGGACTACTGCTGCCGATCAAGCACCTTCGCATGTTTACGCAACTCCAGGCACCTACACCGTGACCTTGACCGTGACCAATGGAGCAGGGTCAAACACGTCAACACTGACAAACTACATTACGGTAAATGCATTGCCTGTTGTGACAATTGCAAGTTCTGCAGCAAACAATGTTGTTTGCATCACAGGTGGAACAATTCAATTGACGGTTACACCAGCGAACACGATCGTTGCTGGAGTTGGTGTATCAGGCACGACCTTCGACCCAACAATTGCTGGATTGGGATCACAAACCTTAACGGCCACGTTCACCGATGCAAATGGTTGTATCGGAACATCCTCACTCGTGCTTTCCGTTCAAGATTGTGCGTCTATCGACAACTTGATTTACAATGGCGTTAAAATGATGCCTAATCCGAACAATGGACAGTTTGTTGTTTCAGGATTAGAAATAGGTCAAGAATTGAACGTGTACGATATGAATGGGAAGGTTGTTTTGACCCAGACTATTGTGACCAGTACACAAATCATTGAATTAGATGACGTGAGTAGCGGATTGTTCTATCTTCAAACGGTGAAGAATGGAAAAGTCGGCCAACTTAAATTTGCTGTACTCTAAGCAAGTTGAACAAAAGATAAGTGGAAGGGCGGATTTACATTCGCCCTTTTTTTATCCATGCATGGTTTCGTTTTTCCCGTACTTTTCCATGAGGGAAGATTCAAATTCTAAGAAGTCGGTCCAACGCTCTTCCACAGGAATTTCTTCGCCATATTTCCGCGCAAAACCCAAGAAGGTTGTATAATGCCTTGCTTCACTTTCCATCAGTGAGCGATAGAATACACGCAAATCTTCATCGTTTATTTCTTCTGATAGGATTTTAAACCGCTCACAGCTGCGCGCCTCAATCATAGCAGCAAACAACATCTGATTGACAAAATGGCTCGCGCGTGAACCTGTATTTTTGGATTTTTTTAAATAATCGGATAAATCATGTACATAGGGATCTTTGCGTTCGAACCCTAGGGTGAGTCCTCGCTCTTGAAGTTTCTGATGCACCATATGGAAATGTTCCATCTCTTCTTGGCAAATGGCGGTCATGGCATCGACTAAATCTGGGTATTGTGGATATTGCACAATCATCGAGATGGCATTGCTTGCTGCCTTTTGTTCACAAAAGGCATGGTCAATGAGAATTTCTTGAATGTTCTTCTCGACGATGTTTACCCATCGAGGGTCAGTTGCCATTTTCAATCCGAGCATCTTTTTTTATTGCAAAGTTAATGGTGAAATGAACGCGAATGTATTGCTTTGACTAATTTTAAGCATCAATTTTTACCACATGAAAAATCTAATTGTTTCCTTAGTACTAAGTATACCACTTCTTGCATTCAATCAGAAGTCAGCACCACCCAAAATTGTTGTAGGTATCGTTGTTGACCAAATGTGTTATGAATACCTCTACCGCTATCAAGAGCGCTTTGGGGAAAATGGGTTCAGGAAAATTATGCAAAATGGCACCAACTGCCGCACTACCTTGTACAATTATGTTCCAACATATACTGGACCTGGACATGCCAGCATTTACACAGGCACAACACCAGCCAATCATGGAATCGTTGGGAATGAATGGTATGACCGCAACTCAGGAAAAGTCTTGAATTGTGTCTATGATTCGACCGAGAAATCTGTTGGGACAAGTGCTTCTGGCGGCATGTGTTCGCCGAAAAATTTAAAAACCTATACCATTACGGATCAACTCAAAATGACTTATCCAAGTGCAAAAGTGGTTTCTGTTTCCATCAAGGATCGCAGTGCCATTTTGCCGGGTGGACATTTGAGCGATGGCTCGTATTGGTTTGACTATGCTTCAGGAAAATTCATTACAAGTACGTTCTTTAAAAGTGAATTACCCAAATGGGTACAAGACTTTAATGCCAATGACAATGCGGAAAAGTATATGAAACAGTCGTGGATCACACTATACGATATCTCAAGTTATACGGCGTCAGGGCCCGATGATTCGCCCTACGAACAAGTTCTTTCCGGGAAAACGTCACCAACATTTCCCTATGATTTGGGGCAAATGAATGCGACTTCGCTTGCTGCTGGAAAAAATAACTTCTCACTTTTCACAGTAACGCCTTTTGCCAATACATACCTAACAAATTTTGCCATTCAGGCCATGACATCAGAGAATCTAGGTATGGATACGCAAACCGATATGCTTTGTATTTCCTATTCTACACCAGACATTGCGGGACATTCGTTTGGTATGCGTTCAGTTGAATTGGAAGACATGTACTTGCGATTGGACAATGAAATTGCACGATTGATTTGTACCCTAGAAAAACAATATGGAAAAGATGGGTTTGTGTTGTTTTTAACGGCTGACCATGCAGTGGTTCCTGTCCCCCAATATTTGGTCGATAAGAAGTTGCCAGGCGGTTACATGTTCGTCAAAGAGCCGCTTGAATTGTTGAAAAAGGCGAGTGCGGACAAATATGGTGTTTCATTGGTCTTGTGCGAAGAGAATCAAAACATTTATTTGGACCATAAAAAAATAGCAGAACTTCATTTGACCATTGATCAAGTGGCTGAATTCATTGCGGATCAAATTCGCATGTGGTCAGAGGTTAAAGCTGTTTACACACCAGTAGATTTGAGCACAGCCGCAAGAGACCAATGGCATGCGATGGTATTAAAAGGGGTTCACCCGAAAGAAAGTGGTGATGTAGTGTTTATTCTTGAACCTGGCTATTTAATGAAAGAAATTGATGATCCCGCAGCACATAAAGGAACAAGCCATGGTTCCGCTTTCAACTATGACACCCACGTTCCGCTGCTTTGGTATGGTGCAGCGATTCCCTCTCAGGATGTGTTTCGCCCCATTGAAATCACGGATATCGCGGCGACATTGTCTCACATCCTTCAACTTCAGCGCAGTGGAGCGATGACAGGATCACCCATCTTAGAGGTTTTGAGTGGTGACAAATGATTTCTTTTTTCGCCGAATGACCTTTAGGATTTCTAAACACATCGTAAAAACTAAGGCAGCACAAATGGCATAAAATGTATCCAGATGTCCAGGATATGTCATGTGGAATATAGCGCTGATCTCAGGTACGCAGAAAACGATAATCATCAGAATAATCGCCGCAAGAAAAATGAATTTTGCCGACTTATTTCTACTCGTAAAACTGTAGAGTATGCTGCGTGTCATGGAAAGTTTGGACAAGACCATGAGTAAATTCGCAGTGACCAAGGCGATAAATGTGATTGATCTCAACTGCAGTTCAGAGCGCTCTCCATACCTAGACAATAGATAAACGACTAAAACACATCCTAACAATAGCAGTCCATCGACGATCGATTGAGTGATTTCTGTTTTTCCAAAAAAACGTGTATTTGACTTTCGAGGAGGATGTTTCATGATGTCCTTTTCTTCTGCTTCCGATTCAAATGCAATTGAGCTCACAGGATCGATGATCAGCTCCATAAAAACAATATGCAAGGGCAAAAGGATCAGGGCAAGGCTCGGAACAAAGGCAGGCAATAAAGTTAGACCGATGATGGGGATGTGAATGGCAAGGACATACGACATGGCTTTTTGTAAATTGTCATAGATCCTTCTTCCTGAACGGATGGCGCGAACAATAGAGTTGAAGTTGTCGTCGAGTAAAACCAATGAGGAAGCTTCACGGGCAACATCTGTTCCTTTCAATCCCATAGCTACACCGATATTTGCTGCTTTTAATGCGGGAGCATCATTCACGCCGTCTCCTGTCATGGCTACAATTTCCCCAGATGCCTGCAATGCAAGTACGATGCGCAACTTTTGCTCTGGCTTTAGTCGTGCAATGATTTCAGTATGCGCAAGCCGTTGGCGAAGTTGTTCATCCGTTAACGCGTGTATATCTGATCCAATGAGCAATTCTGCGGAGCTCAAACCAATTTCACTTCCAATGGTTGCGGCAGTTTCTGGGTGGTCACCGGTTAACATAATGATGCGAATTCCAGCAGTGCGGCATTCATTGATGGTGTCGGATACCTCTTGCCGAACAGGATCGGAAAATGCCACCAATCCCAAGAATGAAAATGAAAAGCCTTCTTGAGTTTCAGGCAATGTTGCAGAATCAATTCGTCCTTCGGCAACTCCCAAAATCCGCATCCCCTTGCGCGCCAAAAGTGTTAATTTTTCTTGCCAAACTTTCATTTCTTGTTCATTGAGATGACACAAGTGAAAAAGTGTTTCTGGCGCTCCTTTTGTCGCAATGATGCGTCCAGCGGACTCTTTATACACCAAAGTCATAGCGGTGAGCTTGGAGCTTAACGCATATTCCCTTTCAAGTGAAAGAGCTCGAAGATGAATGTCTTTGGTGCCGTATTCGTGTATTGCCCGTTCCATGGGGTCATGCGCATGTGCAATGCAAGCCAATTTCGCGAAGACCATAAGTCTGTTTTCGCCTTCTATGGCACTTGGAACTACTGCTCCAACAACCATCTTATTGCATGTAATGGTGCCTGTTTTGTCGCTGCAGAGCACGGTTGCGGAACCAAGTGTTTCAATGGCTGATGATTTTCGAGTCAGCACATTTGTTTTACTCAGACGCCAAGCGCCCAAAGCCAAAAATACAGTCATGATTACTGGAAATTCCTCTGGAAGGATGGCCATAGCCGCTGATAGTCCATTTAAAAGTGCTTGTATAAAATGTCCTTGCGTAAAATAAAAGAGGAGAACGACCCCAACACATATTCCTGCGCCAATTATACTTAGCCATTTAATGAAACGGCCCAATTCACTTTGTAGCTTTGTTGGTTGAGATTGAATGGCATTCAATGAACTGCCGATTTTTCCAAATTCTGTTTGTAGTCCAGTTGATTCAATTTCGAATATAGCTCTGCCTCGTGTAACAAGAGTTCCTCCATAAATGTGATCCCCATATTTTTTTTGAAGGGCAAGCGCCTCACCGGTAAGTACGGATTCATCCACTTCCAATGAATTGACGTCAATCAATATACCATCCGAAGGTATTCGGTCTCCTTCGTTCAATGAAACGATGTCACCGACTACAATTTCACGACTTGGAATACGGATAAAAATACCATCTCGCTCCACAAGTGCTAGAGGTGCGGCCAGATGGCGGAGTGCCTCAAGTGCTTTCTCAGTTTTTCTATGCTGCATAAAAGTGATCGCAATGATGATGCTGATCGTGGATAGGAGAATCGCTCCTTCACTGAAGTCTCCAAGAATCATGTACAAGGTGGCGGATGACAATAGGAGAATGAACATCGGTTCGCGAAGCACCTCTTTTAAGATGCGAAACATACCGCTTGATTTGGGAACTGGAATTTCGTTGGGACCGTTATTCATCAATCGTTGCCGTGCTTCTTGTGCGCTTAATCCTGATTTCATACGTTGCTGTCTTTTGTGCAAAATGGATGGACAAGAAGGGCTTTTTGAGAGGAATAAGGAATGACTTTCCCTTCCTTTTTGACTGATTCTTAGCCGAAAAGTGCTAAATTTTGTTGAATAGTGTTGAAAACTTGGTTGAAAACCTTAAGGTACTCCGCCGTCATGACCTTCACTACATCGTTAAATTTGTAAGTAGTAAGTATTATCAACACAGGACACTATGCTGGGAACATTGATTAAGCGCAGACTTTCGGACAACCAAGTTGCAAACGTGTTCATCAACGCGATTTTTGATTCTGTCGATCATGGATTTAAAGAGGTAGCGTCTCTCATTAATGAAGATGCTGCTTTCATGAAATCCCCTCAATTGTCGAATACTGAGAGCGGCGAGTTTGGATTAATTGTTATCGTTGGTAATTTATCTTTTTTAGAAAGTACTTTTGAAGCGGAACAAGCAGGTCGTGTTGAAAAGTTGATTTTTGAAAAGTTAGCGCGTATTTATGACATGAAAGAAGCTGATTTTGAAAAGCTTGTTCGCGATTACCAATCGTTTATTACTCGGGTAAATCACCCTTCAAAAAATATGGTTTATGGCATGTCTAAAGCGATGTTTCATAAATATAGCTTGAATGAGTTTCAGGATGATTACTTCAAACGCATGCAAGCTCCAAATCCATTATTCTTGAAGCGCCTGGATGAGGTCATGGCGAATTTTATCTGGGATTGGGACGTATTCTTTAAAAAGTTTAAACTATCCTAATGCGCTAGTCCGTTAAAGACTGACGTGAACAACCTTCTTTGTCTCGAAAAACTCCTCTGAGAATATTTCACTCAAGTTAAAGACCTTTACTTTTTGTTTAACAGATGAAAGTTCTTCCCTTAAGTCACCGCCTTTCAGGTACAAAATTCCATTTTTCAATGTGTTTCGGTTGGTCTTAGAAATTTTCCCCGACGTCCATCGGATGAAATCAGGCATCGCTGTTACTGCTCGGCTAACAATGTAATCAAATTTGCCTTCAATGTTTTCCGCTCGATCATGGATCGCGACGACATTCATTAATCCCAACTCATTTTTCACTTCGTTTACAACCCGAATCTTCTTTCCAATGGAATCCACTAAGGTGAACTGGCAATCAGGAAAGAGGATGGCCAGAGGGATGCCAGGAAACCCACCACCAGTGCCGATGTCAAGAATTTTAGATCCCTCAGAAAATTCGATCACCTTGGCAATTCCAAGAGAATGCAGCACATGCCGCTCATAAAAATTCTCAGTGTCTTTGCGGGAAATTACATTGATTTGTTCGTTCCAGTGCTGGTAAAGATTTCCCAATTGGTCAAATTGATTCTTTTGAATTTCGCTAAGATTGGGGAAATAATGTTCAATTTGCTTCATGATGAAAAGGCACGGTTTTGCCGATGAAATTGAGGTGGTCGAATGAGTAGGTTAAATCGTGTCTTTTGTTTTTTCCATCATTCCTGCCAAGAAGTCCCGAGCACGGAACAACTGTGCTTTAACGGTGCCTAAAGGAAGATTCAATTCATCCGCGATCTCCTCATAACTCAATTCCTCGAAGTAGCGCTTTTCAACAAGCTCGCGATAACGAGGCTTTAATTTGCTCACAAGGACGCGCATGTGCGACACTTTTTGCCCATGAATGATTGTTTCTTCAGGATTCATGACCGATGCTTTGGCTTCAATATAGACCACTTCACCGTCGCTTGATGTGAATCCGGTATCCATGGAAGTGAATCTGATGCGTTTCTTGCGAATAAAGTCAATGCAATTGTTGGAAGCGATTTTAAAAAGCCATGTGCTGAAGGCATAACTTGGAGAGTATTGCTCCAAACGGTTAAATGCTTTTCCAAAGGCCTCAATCGTTAAATCATCCGCATCATCCTGGTTTTTCACCATTTTCAGCATCATGTAATAAATCGATTCTCTGTACCGGTCCATCAATTCAGCATATGCCGATTGATTTCCTGCCTTCGCCGCATCTACAAGAATGAGATCATATCGTGCTTTGTCGGATAAGTGTTCGCCTTCTACCATTTGTTTGCTGCCTTTTTTTCAGATGAATAATAAATGATCGGCATCAAAATCGTATACAAGATATCCCATAATGGCAGGTACTTTACTAAGCTGCCCTCGTTCAATTTATTGAAACAACGGCCTTGTATCCACCATTTAACACCTGTTACGAATAGGAATACCGAGGCACTTAACCATCGGAAATCATTACTCAGCATCAAAATAACAAAGGAAATAAGCAAGATCAACATGGTCAATGGATATATTCCTAACATCCATTTTTTAATAACCTCATAGCGATCTGTAGTCGTGTAGTGTCTTGTTTTCTGTCTAATCCATGAATCCCAGTCAGCGCAAGGTGCAGAGTAACAGAAGGTGTTTTTATCGATATTGATCGTTACATTCTTCTTTGTCGCTGCTTCCTGAACAAAAAGGTCATCGTCCCCAGATGCCAGCTCATAGTGTGATCGAAATCCCTTAACCGATTCAAACAGGTTTCTGGTATAGCCAATGTTTCTGCCAACCCCCATATACGTTAATCCGGATAGTGCCATAGAAAAATAGCTCATGCCAATAGATGCGGTGTCGAAGCGAATAAGTCTGTTTAAAAATCCTGCTGATTTTGTATAGGGTCCATAGCCGATAACCAGTTCTTTTTCTGCGGTGAAAGATGTTGCCATCAACTGAAGCCACAAGCGCGAAGTTGGACGACAATCTGCATCCGTCAAAATGAAATGGTCGTACTGCGCACCTTTAATACCTATGGTTATGGAGAGTTTCTTTCCCGGTCGAAGGTGAGGGTTGCGCTCAACTTCGATCACATGCAGGTTTGGATATTCATGCTGAAATGAACGCAGCAGTTGACTCGAATCATCTATAGATTGGTTGTTAATGACAATGACTTCAAACAAGGGGTAGTCTTGATCTAGAATAAATGGAAGGTTTTCATACAGATTGTCCGACTCGTTTCGTGCGGCAATGATCAGCGAAATAGGGGGGAGGGTTGTGTCTTGACTCACTGATTTTTTTTGCCTGTAAAACGCGAATCTGCTCTGAATAACAAGCACATATATAAGGTGTACGAGCGCAGTGATCCCAAACGTTAGGAAGACATAAAAAAATGCAGATGGCTCGAAAGATGGTATAAAATGCATGTCGTCGTAAAGCTTCGTTGCAAAGATGGGGGGACTAATGAAATAGCTTTATCTTTGCGTCGTTTAGTTTTCAACATTTTATGCACTTTGACCTTCTTCATACCGATACGAAATCCCGCGCGAGGGTAGGATTGTTGCACACCGATCACGGCACAATTGAAACGCCGATATTCATGCCTGTAGGAACAGTTGGTTCGGTAAAGGGCGTGCATCAACAAGAATTACGCGATGACATAAACGCACAAATTATCCTTGGAAACACCTATCATTTGTTTCTTCGGCCAGGAATTGACGTACTCGAAGCGGCTGGTGGTCTCCATCAATTTATAGGTTGGGAACGCCCTATGCTTACTGACAGTGGTGGATACCAGGTGTATTCATTGTCTGGTTCAAGAAAAATCAATGAAGAAGGGGTGAAATTCCAGTCGCACATCGATGGGAGTTATCATTTTTTTACCCCCGAACGAGCGATAGACATTCAACGTTCTATAGGTGCCGATATCATCATGGCTTTTGATGAATGCACACCTTATCCTTGCGATTATCAGTATGCGAAACGCTCGATGCACATGACACATCGCTGGTTGAAACGCTGCATGGATCGAATGGAACAAACAGAACCAAAATACGGCTACAATCAAGCACTTTTTCCAATTATACAAGGAAGTGTGTACAAGGATTTAAGGACCGAATCAGCGGAGACCATTGCATCCTTTGATGCCGTAGGAAATGCCATCGGAGGACTTTCAGTTGGTGAACCAGATGAAGAGTTGTATGAAATGACAGATCATGTCTGCCAAATATTGCCGACCGAAAAACCAAGGTATTTAATGGGAGTAGGCACGCCAGTGAATTTATTGGAATGCATCGCCTTGGGAATTGATATGTTCGATTGCGTGATGCCTTCGCGAAATGCACGACACGGCATGCTGTTTACATGGGAAGGAACCATCAACATTAAAAACAAGAAATGGGAAATGGATTTTTCTCCAATTGACACCTCTGGAAAAGCATTTGTGGATCAAGTGTACACCAAGGCCTATTTGCGTCATTTGATAAAAACAGGTGAAAATCTAGGGATTCAAATTGCGACAATTCATAACTTGGCATTCTACCTTGATTTGATGAAAGAAGCACGCAAGAGAATCTTAGATGGATCGTTTGTGGAGTGGAAAAATGCGATTACGCCAAAACTAGGACAACGATTGTAAGGTGCTCTCTATCCTCGATAAATATATCATTCGGAAGTTCCTAACGACCTTCTTCTTCATGCTTGGAATCATCATGCTTCTAGCGATGGTCTTTGATTTATCGGAACGCTTGAGTGAATTTATCGACAATCAAGCACCACTATCTGGAATCATGTTCGAGTATTACCTCAACTTCATTCTCTTCTATGGGAACATGTTTTCTTCGATGATCATTTTTGTTTCAGTGATCTGGTTTACCGCAAAAATGGCACAAGACTCTGAAATTATACCGATGCTCAACAGCGGAAGGCCATTTCATCGGTTTTTAAGACCATATATGATTTCTGCGACAATACTGATGGTCATTTCCTTGTTTATGAATCATTTCATTTTGCCTAAAGCCAATAAAGTACGTTTGGCATTTGAGGAGAAATATTACCGTGATGCCATGTACGTGGAAGATTATCACGCAGAATATCCTGGGAACCAAGTGGTCTATTTTTCAAGTTTTTCCTCCGAACAAAATGTGGTCAATGACTTTGTGCTCGAGCAATGGGGTGAAGACAAAAAGCTCAAGTATTTTATCAAGGCGCGTTCAGCACAAAATAAGCAAGGTACGGATACATGGGTATTGACGGATTATTTTGAACGACGAGTTGGCTATCCGAATGATGTGGTCCACGAAGGGCAGAAAAAAGATACCGTGTTTAAGTTTAGAATTGAGGAAATGGCACAGCGCGATAACATTGCCGAAGCCATGACCTATACAGAGCTGAATGGATTCATCAAAAGGGAAAAGGAGAAGGGTTCAGGAAATGTGCCGATGTACGAAATAGAGCTCAATCAACGAACCTCATACCCATTTGCTTCCTATGTGTTGACCATCATTGGTGTTTCTGTTTCCTCCCGAAAAAAACGAGGAGGTATTGGCATCAGTATCGCACTTGGTTTGGGCATTATCTTCATTTATATCTTCGCCATGAAAGTGACTACGGTTGCTGCCATGAAGCTTGGATTCTCCGCGGAATTGGCTGTTTGGGTGCCAAATATCTTGTTTGGAGGCATCGCTTACATCTTGTATCGATTCGCACAGAAGTAGCTATTAAGTTCCATTTATGACGGTATTGATCCACCAGTTCAATGGTTCACCCCGATTGAAATCACAACACATGCGCACAAGTGTTTGAAACGAACAAAAAAAGCCTGCATTCGACATACAGGCTTTGATTTTAATGGGATTAAAAATCACTCATCATAATTTCTTTCGAGGGTTTTCCTTCGTCCCAACGCTAGCAGGTGAAACAGGTTCCTCCGACTGAACGTTGCGCACGGCTGAATTTTCCTCACTGGTTTCTTGTGTTAATTTCTCTTGTGGTCCAGGAGCCGGAGCGAATCGCTCATTAGAGTACTTAGAAATCGTTCCATCAGGCAATATTTCATCAGCACGGTTGGCAACAATCGACCAAGAGAATGAGGTATTGGAAGATCCAGCATTCAACTCGATGACATCAAATCCATCCTTTGTCTTGTTTGTCACATAAACTCCCTTGCAATCGCCTTCCAGTTGCACAAATACGCGCAAAGGATGTTTTTCGTTTACCACAATATTTTTAGCGAAAATTGGATCGATCGTGATGTGTACTTTACCGTTAATCAACTGTCCTACACCATAATCTTGGAACAAGTTTTCAGGTGCTTCTGGACAAGAAAGCGCCACATATTTTTCATCGAGGTCTTTTACGATTGTATTTACGGTTCCTGTACCGATGATTTTACGGATAACATTCGTATTGTCACGAACGCCTACATAGGTCCAAGTTTGAGCAGTTCCTAGAGCTTGTACCTCAAAATATCCACCTGCACTTGCTGTGGCCGCATTTAACGATAAGTTGTTTAAAGGGTTTGTCATTACTGTTGTTGTTGCATAACCTACAATTCCATATTGTGTGCCTACTCCAGTTACACCACTACCGTTAGCTGATGTTAAAATGGATCCTATAAGGTTGTTCCCAATACCTACAACTCCATTTCCACTTGCTGCAGTTTTTGCAATTGAAAAAGTTCCTATACCTGTGCCATTTATTGCTGCACCTGAGCCCCCCGTTAAATAGGATCCAGCAGCATTGTTACCATTTACTATCAATCCAGTTCCTGAGACGTTCGTATTTACACCGTTTATTCCAAATCCAGTTGCAGAAGCAACTTGGCCATAAAGTCCATATGTAGATCCAGTTAATCCACTACAATCACCGCGAACACCTATGACGTAACCGGTACCCGTTGGAGCGGCATTGGCACTTCCTCTTACACCGAAACCGCTTTGACCAGCTCCAATCGCTGCAGCAGTATTGAATCCGCGAACTCCAGCGGCACTTCCAGTTGCACCAGTTTGTCCTTGCACACCGTGCGCTGGGCTTAAACTTAGGTCGAGGTTAACTCCAAAAACTCCCATTGCAGCGGGTGAAGATGTTTGGCCGTAAACACCATATGCTCCACCTGCAGTTGCTGATGAAATCCCTAAGACTCCCATGGTAAAGGCCGTGCCTGCAGCTCCAGTAGCTTCTCCGCGCACTCCAACTGCTACTGCAGACGTTGCGCCTGTTCCAGCCGGAGCAGTAGTGTTCAATCCCCAGATTCCCTCACTCGTTGATGAAGCGGTAGTTGCTGTTCCATAAATACTTCCCCAAACAGCTGTTCCAGTTGTCGATGCTCCACCATTGGTTTCGCCATATACGCCCGTTCCGTTGCCGGCTGAATATCCATTCACTGCATATGTTCCCAATGGATTAGTTGCACCTGTTGCACCTGTCGCATACACGGAGAACACATCCCCAGCAAATGGAGCAGTTGCATTGTAAATACCAGGTCCTGTAGCTAGAATACGCATGCGCTCATTCGCTGCAGCGTTCCCACCTGTTTTTGTTATAAAAGCTTGGGCATCGGTCGTTCCAATGAAATTTGTGCCTGCAATTGTGCCTGCATTGCCAAGTATTTTCCAATCGTCGTCATTTTCATTGATGACATAAGGATCCGCAACTGTTCCTGTTCCCGTCAAAGTGACTCCTGTTCCTGAAATGGAAACTCCGCCTTGACCATTTGCACCTGCCGGACCTTGAGGACCAGTTGCTCCTGTTAAACCAATGGGACCTTGAGGGCCCGCAGCACCCGCTACGCCGGCTGGACCTTGAGGCCCAGTTGCACCCGCAGCGCCAGTAGCACCTGTCAAACCAATCGGTCCCTGTGGTCCTGCAGCGCCAGTAGCACCTGTCAAACCAATCGGACCTTGAGGCCCAGTTGCACCATCAACACCAGCTATCCCTTGCGGTCCAGTTGCGCCGGCCGGACCTTGAAGGCCGGTTGCTCCTGTCAAACCAATCGGTCCTTGTGGCCCTGCAGCACCTGTAGCTCCAATAGCACCTGTCAAACCAATCGGTCCTTGTGGCCCTGCAGCACCTGTAGCTCCGGTAGCACCTGTCAAACCAATCGGACCCTGTGGCCCTGCAGCACCTGTAGCTCCAATAGCACCTGTCAAACCAATCGGACCTTGTGCTCCAGTTGCACCTGTCAAACCTATCGGTCCTTGCGGTCCAGCTAAGCCGGCCGGACCTTGAAGGCCGGTTGCTCCTGTCAAACCAATCGGACCTTGGATTCCTTGAGGTCCTTGTGCACCAGTCATTGCTCCACACAGGTTTAACCAACCGGTGGAAAGTTTAAAATAGAAGTAGCATTCGACATCTGTATCATACACCATCAAAGCCTCAGCAGGGTTAACAATCGCTGTTCGCTGCACGCTTGTCATTCGAGGTACGAGCATCCCTTTGTCAGATGCCGACATGTCAACGATGGCACTTGGATCTGGTGCGTTCGTACCTATCCCTACATTGTTTTGTGCACTAGTGGATTCCGATACAGCAATACAAGTTGCAATAAGTACGATGTGGTAAAATGAGTTCATTTTCATAGTTTTTGAGCTGTAGTTTTTATTGATTGACAATGGTCACTATTCCTTTGACAGACTTATTGTCTAAATTGTTGAAATCGATGATGTAGTAATAAGAACCAACAGGCATTAAATCGCCTTTAACAGTTCCATCCCAAGGTTTTGTGGAATATGAACCGTCGGTAGAGGAATCATGTTCATACAATAAACTGCCCCAACGGTTGTAGATGCGCACGACATTTTTTGGATACTGCTTATCCAAGTTTGGAATTTGCCAAACTTCATTTGTCCCATCTCCATCAGGGGTAAACGCTGTTGGAATAATAATGATGTCCGCAGGATTCATAAGAACGTAGGCATTTGATGCGTCAGGAAAATTCCATCCACTGCGCAAAATTTCGCTGTAATTCCCGTTGGTTAATTGCGGCAAGTCGCCAAGTGAGTTCCATTGTTGTATAGGGAGAAACCAATGCGCAAGCCCCTTCCAATCACCATCAGAAGAAGGGAGATATTGAACGCCAACGTTGGCATTGGCACTTCCTGAAATACGTTCGATGGAATGATAGAAAAGTGAATTTCCATTGTCGACTAAGGTTTCATGCTGACTCAAAAAATACGAATCAAGGTCCGCACTGTAATTATTGAGACGCACAGCGTATGCTTGACTAGAATTCGCTTCTGGCTGAATAGTTACAGCTCTAAAACGCTCCGTTCCATTGCTCGATCCGACAGGAAAAATATAGTTCTGTGTCGCATTTGTATTCCGCACGAGCGAACCGGAAAGAATGCTGCTCACAAAACCTTCAGCCAAAAAGGTGTTGTCGAAGGCAATTGCGGAAAGAGAAGGGTTCAAAACGCTGAAGGTGTTTCCTTCGGTCGCTAATTCACGGTTGTTCAGCGTTAAATTGCCGAGATTTCCGCAGGAAGCATTCGTGTTTAAAAGTGTTTTACGTTTATCCGTCCCACTGCCTGAACCTGTTAGAATAAGGTGATTAAAAATAGTCTCAGTTGAATTGTCGCTTGTAATGAATTGTTCTGTATTTCCGTAAAGGTGAACTGTACTTGATCCTCCTGTAAATACCGAATTGTTTTTCCAATCTTGTTCGACGTAGTATTCGCCATTTCCATCGCTTGTAGATGAACCGTTGATGCTAAAGTTTCCGTTCTGCGCAAAGGTTGAGTTTTTTGTGGTGTAAATTGTTCCTTGGTTGGTGAGTTGAGCTGCACCATTTAATTCAAAACCGCCATTACAATGGATTAAACCACCTGTATTTACGTGAATCAAGACATTATTCGAAGTGATAATTTGTGCTCGGGAGTAGGTGAACGAAAGTACCGTGAGAAACGATAAAAACCTTAAATCAAACAATTTAAGCATGGCAGTTAGTTGAGTATTTTAGTTTAAGCGCTCGAAAGATAAAAATTAATTTTAAAAACAAACAAATTTTGCTAAGATCAAAAAAAGAATTTCAGTTTTGACCCGATGCAGCTTAGGGGATTCACCCCGATATTTTATTTATATTTGTGCAACAAAAGATTTTATGGAAAGTACCCTTCAACAGGCAGCAACGATAGAACAGGCGGTAGATCTTGGTTTACGCAAGGATGAATTTGAAATGATATGTGAGATTCTTGGTCGTACACCAAATTTCACCGAAACAGCTGTTTACTCGGTGATGTGGTCTGAGCATTGTTCTTACAAGAATTCAATTCTTTGGTTAAAAACATTACCAAAGGATGGTCCTCACATGCTTGTAAAGGCGGGTGAAGAAAATGCAGGTCTTGTTGATATCGGTGATGGTTTGGGCTGCGTTTTCAAAATAGAATCACACAACCACCCCAGCGCATTGGAGCCTTATCAAGGTGCAGCAACAGGTGTTGGAGGGATTAACCGTGATATTTTCACCATGGGTGCTCGGCCAATTGCTCAGTTGAACTCTCTTCGATTTGGAAATATTGAAAACGCGCGAACGAAATGGTTGGTCAAAGGAGTGACCAAGGGAATTGGTGATTATGGAAATGCTTTCGGAATTCCAATCGTCGGTGGTGAGGTGTTTTTTGATGATTCCTACAATACAAACCCACTGGTAAATGCATTCTCTGCGGGCATCATAGATACGAAACGAATCATTTCAGCGAAGGCGACTGGTCCAGGAAACCCAGTTTTCATTGTAGGTTCATCTACAGGTAAAGATGGTATCGCGGGAGCTGCATTTGCCTCGAAAGACATCACAGAAGATTCCGCAAACGACCTTCCTTCGGTTCAAGTGGGTGACCCATTTATGGAAAAACTGCTCCTTGAAGCGACGATGGAATTGGCGAAAACAGATGCGATTCGTGGCATGCAAGATATGGGTGCTGCAGGAATTACCTGTTCTACCTGCGAAATGTCTGCAGGCGGTGGGGTAGGAATGGACATCCATCTCGATCGCGTTCCTACGCGTCAAGAAAATATGTTGCCTTACGAAATACTTCTTTCTGAATCCCAGGAGCGCATGCTTGTTGTGGTTGCTAAAGGCCAAGAGCATTTGGTAAAACAAATCTTCGATAAGTGGGATTTGCACGCTGAAGAAATCGGTGTGGTAACTGAAGGTGGACGTGTTCGTTACTACATGCATGGTGAATTGGTAGGTGATGTGCCTGCTGAATCATTGGTTCTTGGGGGCGGAGCTCCTCAATACAAAAGAGAATACAAAGAACCGGCATATTATGCTGAATATAAGAAATTTTCAATCGACCAAGTGGAGAAGCCGTCGGATTTAAAAGCGGTGGCTTATGCGCTTTTAGGGCTGCCGAACATTGCATCAAAACGATGGATTTATCAGCAGTATGATTCCATGGTAGGAACGCGAACCATGACGACGAATCGCCCATCGGATGCAGGTGTGGTAAACATCAAAGGCACAAACAAAGCTTTGGCAATGACAGTAGATTGCAACTCACGTTATGTGAATGCAGATCCTGAAATTGGGACGATGATTGCGGTTGCCGAAGCGGCGCGAAACATAACATGCGCTGGTGGCGAGCCAAGTGCGATTACAAACTGTTTGAATTTTGGAAACCCATACAATCCTGAATCGTACTGGCAATTTGTTGGTGCAATCAAAGGAATGTCTGCGGCATGTCTTAAGTTCAATACACCGGTAACTGGAGGAAATGTGTCCTTCTACAACCAAACAGTATCCAATGGCGTAGAGGTGCCCGTATTCCCAACGCCGACAATCGGTATGATTGGTATCGTGGAAGACAAGGACCGCATCATGACCCTGGATTTTAAACAAAAAGGAGATTTAATTTTCTTGATTGGTGAGTACAATGCGGACATTGCATCTTCCGAGTATTTGGCAACCTATCTTGGTGTGAAAGCTTCACCAGCGCCGTATTTCGATCTAGAAAAGGAATACCAAATGCACCAAACCATCAAAGGGTTGATTCAGCATGAATTGATCAATGCGGCGCATGATGTTTCCGACGGTGGATTATTTGTGGCTTTGACAGAAATGGCGATGCCTCGTGAACTAGGATTTGATGTTGTTACCGACTCCGAAGTGCGCGACGATTCGGGTTCCCGTGAAGATGCGTTTTTGTTTGGTGAAGGCCAAGGCAGAGCTGTTGTCTCGGTGACAGAAGAACAAGAAGAGCAATTTATTGAGTTTATAATGGATTCTGGCGTAACTTGCACCTTGCTTGGCCATGTAACCAAAGGAAAGTTAATGGTCGATGATGAACATTTTGGGTTTATCACCGAAGCCAAAGAGGTATATGACAATGCACTCGCAAAACAGTTAGAAAACTAAGAAAAAAATGAGCGACAAATTGCTTGAAGAAAGAGATAATTCAATGGAATACAATACAACACGTGGAAGGTTGATCTTGCCAGAGTACGGACGCAATGTGCAAAACATGATTGCCCATGCCATGGAAATTGCTGACCGCACCGAACGCAACAGAGCTGCTCAAGCCATCATTGAAGTTATGGGCCAGCTCAATCCGCACTTGCGAGATGTTGATGATTTCCGTCATAAATTATGGACGCACCTTTTTGTGATGTCTGATTTCACACTCGATGTAGATTCTCCCTATGAGATCCCAAAACAAGAGGTGTTGAATGAAAAGCCAGCGATTATGGATTATCCGAAAGGTTCTATTCGATTTGGACATTACGGGAAGTACACGCAACGTATCCTTGAGAAATCGGAAGAAATTACCGATGAAAAGGAAACAGAGTACTTGAAAAATGCCATGGCGAATTTCATGAAAAAACAGTTTCTTGCCTACAACAACGATGCGGTGGAAAATCATGTGATCGCGCAGCAGTTGAGAGAACTTTCAAAAGGGAGATTGATTCTTGAAAATCCGGATGAATTGACAAACACAAATACAATTCTTCGTGCAATGGGCTTGAATCAAAAGCCACGTCCAAAAGGGAATTTCAAGAAGAATAACAATAGCAATACCAACAGCAATACCAACTACAAGAAGAAATTCATTAAAAAATAATAATCCATGGCATCTTTTGAGATCTACGGTGGAAAGCCCTTAAAAGGAGAGATTATTCCTCAAGGCGCAAAAAATGAGGCACTGCAAGTGCTGTGTGCGCCGCTTTTGACAGCAGAGAAAGTGACTATTTCAAATGTCCCAGACATTGTCGATGTCAACAAACTCATCAACCTATTGCAAACCATGGGCGTGCGCGTGGAAAAGGTAGAAAAGGGAACATTTATTTTTCAAGCGAAGGACATCGACTTAAAATACTTAGAGTCAGAAGATTTTAAAAAACGTGCAGGATCACTTCGTGGATCAATCATGATTGTAGGGCCACTTCTCGCTCGCTTTGGCAAAGGATTTATTCCTAAACCAGGAGGGGACAAAATTGGTCGACGTCGCTTAGATACCCATTTTGAAGGTTTCGCCGTTTTAGGTGCAAAATTCAATTACGATGCGGGTGAGCATTTCTATTCGGTAGAAGCCAAAAAACTGAAAGGAGCATACATTCACCTCGATGAAGCATCCGTGACGGGCACAGCAAATATTTTGATGGCTTCCGTTATGGCGGAGGGAACAACAACATTTTACAATGCAGCATGCGAACCGTATTTGCAGCAGCTGTGCAAAATGTTAAATGCCATGGGTGCGAAAATCTCCGGGATTGGTTCAAATTTATTGACGATTGAAGGAGTGAAAGAACTCAACGGTTGTTTCCATAGGATACTCCCAGACATGATTGAAATCGGGAGCTTTATTGGTTTGGCGGCAATGACAAAATCGGAGATTACAATCAAAGATGTGAGCTATGAAAACCTTGGGGTAATTCCGAATGTGTTTCGTCGCTTGGGGATAAAGTTAGAGCGCCGTGGCGATGATATTTTTATCCCGGCACAAGACCATTATGAAATTGATACATTTATCGATGGTTCAATCTTAACCATAGCGGATGCACCATGGCCGGGATTCACTCCTGACTTATTGTCCATCATTCTTGTGGTTGCAACCCAAGCCAAAGGTTCGGTGCTCATTCATCAGAAAATGTTTGAATCACGCTTGTTCTTCGTGGATAAGTTGATTGATATGGGTGCGCAAATCATTTTATGTGACCCGCATCGCGCTACGGTAATCGGTTTGGATCGTCAATATGCCTTGAGAGGAATTCAAATGACTTCACCTGATATTCGTGCAGGGGTATCTTTGCTTATTGCTGCATTGTCTGCAGAAGGCAAAAGTGTAATCCACAACATTGAACAAATCGACCGTGGATACCAGGATATTGAGCTTCGTTTGAATAACATCGGTGCTGACATTAGAAGAATAGGATAATGAAATATATAGTCATCTTTGTTGCGATTGGAGCACTTTCCCTTTCACTTTTTTCTCCGTCAAATGAGGAAAATCTAGCCTTGCCAGCAGAAAAAGCACCAGATATTGCCTTAGTTACTCCGGCAGGAAAAACTGTTCAATTGTCAAAGTTGAAGGGGAAAATGGTATTGGTCGATTTCTGGGCTTCTTGGTGTGGACCTTGCCGCAAAGAAAATCCCAATGTGGTAGAAGCATACGCCAAATACAAATCGGCAAAGTTTAAAAATGCCAAAGGGTTTGAGGTCTTCAGCATTTCTTTGGACCGCAATGAGGACGCTTGGAAAGCTGCAATTACTCAGGATAAGTTAACGTGGAAATACCACGGTTGGGACAAAGACAATGTTGTCGCGACCTTGTACAAGGTATATTCCATTCCTTCGGCATTCTTGATCGATGGTGACGGAAACATTATTGCCCAAGGACAAGAACTTCGTGGACTAGGACTTCACATGACCTTGGACAATCAATTGAAAAAATAAATATGGTAGAAGGAGATTTGCGTTCGCGCAGCAAGGGGATTTGTGAATTGTGTGGCGGAGATGATGGATTGACCGCATTTCTTGTTGAACCAGGAAACAGTACAAACCCAGATCAACATGTTCACGCCTGTTCGATCTGTGTTGAACAGATGACAAAAAATACAATGGAATCTAACCATTGGCGCTGTTTAACAGATTGCATGTGGAGCGAAGTGCCAGCGGTTCAGGTGCTTTCATGGCGAATGTTACACCGTCTCAAAGCTGAAGATTGGCCGCAAGATTTAATTGACATGATGTATTTGAACGATGAAACATTGACTTGGGCAGAGGCATCTGGAGATCATCGCGAAGTTGAAGCGGCAGCTCTACATATGGATAGCAATGGAACAGTATTGGAGAATGGTGATACCATCGTACTGATCAAAGATCTTGAAGTGAAAGGTGCTGGCTTTACCGCAAAACGTGGGACTTCTGTGCGCAATATTCGCTTGGTGAAAGACAATACGGAGCAAATTGAAGGAAAAATCAATGGCCAAGGAATTGTCATTTTGACACAATATGTAAAAAAATAATTCAGTGATTCCTTAGACGGTTGAACGAGATGATACACTAGGAATTCGAAAAGAATAACGAAGCGGTAAAAGTGATTTTATCGCTTTTTTTATGCTAAAGCTGCCCCCCTACTGCGTAGAACTACTTAGCTTCTCTACGCAGCACTACTGAAAGTGAGCAGCTAAGTCGAAGAATCACACACGGATCGTAAGTCCTCGAATTATCTTTGATTCACAAAACAACGGGGTGGTTCCCGTTTTTCATAGCAGTAGTTTTAGTTAGTTAGTTAGTTAGGTAGTAAAAAAGGAGCGCGTGAGTGCTCCTTTTTTAGTTTAATCCATTGAAATATTTGTGAATATCGCAACTGACATTTTTTCAATGGTGCAATTCAATAATGTGATTTGCGGAATTCATCTCATTTTTGATGTGATGAATTGGTGGAATGAAATTAGTTAAAACACGTTTTGAGGATAAAAGGGCAATTCAAATTTTGGAGGATGCCTTTATTGATTCGCCTGGTGTTTATTGGATGGTAAAGAATCCAGAGAATTTAAAACAGCGAAAATGGATCATTCGATTGTTGTTTTATGAATCTAAAGCAAAAAATGGTGCCTACTTAACCAGTGACCAGAATGGTGCTCTCTTATTTTTTCAGGTCAATCAAAAAATGACCTCGCTTCGTTTAATTTTCCTCCGACTCTATGTGTTGTTCTTTATTACTGGGATTCGAAACGGGTTGAATGCTATTCGATATCAAAAGTTGATTGCTTCGCTTCGTCCAACAAATGGCTGGCTCGGACTTTTGGTAGCAACAGATAAGGAACGTCGAACGTCAAAAACGGCTTTTGAAATAAAACACAAAATGTTTGATTCTAGTGACGCCTCGAATTTGTGCATTTTTATTGAAACAACGGTTCCACGCGTGCGCAAATTGTACCAGTCTAGTGGCTATGTAGAATATGCGGAAATGAAACATCCATTCACAGATCTAACGGTTTGGTTTTTTAAACGAGAACCGGCATCAAAAAGCACGATACTATGATAGAAAAAATTACATTTTCTCCCGAGAACTCGAATTTCTTAAATGAGCTAAAAGAAAGGATTGACTACTATTTCAAGTCAAAGAAAATAAGTCATTTCGCCAATGCGACCATGAAAATTAAGTTGGTGGTGATGTCCCTAATTTACGTTCTAGCCTATGTTGCGATTTTTTTGGTTGAAGAAAGCCATGTTTTAATGTATGGCCTTTATGCCTTTATCGGTGCTTGGTCGGTTTTCATGGGGTTGAATATTGGACATGATGCAGCACATAACGCGATCTTTAAGCGGCCCGGGGCGAATCAAGCCTTGCTTTTAGTTTTTGACCTACTAGGAACGAATTCTTACAATTGGGTGAATCGACATATCGGCGCGCACCATGTTTATCCCAACATCATGGATTATGATTCCGATATTCAGCAAACCAGTGTTGTGAAGATATTCCCCAATGACAAGCATCACGCATATCATCGGCTTCAACATATCTATATGCCTTTGGTCTATATGCTTTATATCTTTCGTTGGGTTGTTTACCGCGATTTTAAAGATGCTTTTTCGAAAAGAATTGGAGTCTTTGACAATAGCAATTATCCCAAAAAGGAATTGGTGAAAATGATCTTCTTCAAATTGTTTTATTTGAGTCAATTTATTCTCATACCCGTATTGATTTTGAAGGTAAGTTGGCTCTTTGCGATCTCCTCATTTTTTCTACTTACGGTCGTTGGAAGTTTAGTCATCACGTTTGTTCTTTTGAGCACACATGTTGGCGAAGATGCCCAGTTTCCAAAGCCCAATGATCAACAAGTCTTACCACACAGTTGGTCATACCATCAGGTATTGACGGCGTCAGACTTTGGGAAATCCAATCCATTGATTGTGACACTTTTCGGTGGATTTAATTTTCACGTTATCCACCACTTGTGTCCGCACATCTGCCATATTCATTACCCGGAAATCACCAAGATTTTGGTGGAGACTTGCCAAAAATACAACTATCCATACCGCAGTGAAAAGTATTTAATCTCTGCTGTTATTTCGCATTTTCGCTTACTCCGCAACAATTCAAAAATAGCTTACTCAACAAAATGAAAATGAACGATGTTATATTGGCAATAACTGCGGCGTATGCGCGTGAGAACCGATTGAAAAGTTGGTGGGTGACATTGTCTACGTTTTTTCTACTTGCCACGAATCTTTATCTTTTGACGCTGGATATAAATTGGATGATAAAATTGCCGTTGAGTGTGCTTTGCGGCTTGCTCATCGTACGAATGTTCGTGATTTACCATGACTATCTGCACAATGCCATTTTGACTGAGAATACATTCGCAAACATTCTTTTTACCATTTTCGGGTACTATGTGTTGTGTCCGAAAGTCGTTTGGCGCAGGTCCCACAATTACCACCACGATCACAATTCGAAATTGTTTAAATCGGGCATTGGTTCATACCCAATGTTTACGGTAACTCGATTTAATGAATTAAATGCAAAGCAGCAGCGACAGTATTTGTTCATCCGACACCCCTTTGTCATTTTCAATGGATTTATTTTTTCATTTCTGCTTGGAATGTGCATTCACCCCTTAATGGTAAGTTTTTCAAAAAATAAGGAGGCAATTCTCGCTTTGGTATTTTATTTCACACTTCATGTTTTGATCTTTATCAATTTTGGTTGGCTAACAACCTTGTTTTTTACAGTGATTCCTCATTTTATTTCAGGTGGAATGGGTGCCTATCTTTTTTATGCACAACACAATTTTCCAACGGCAACCTATAAGTCCGATGAGCAATGGAGCTATCTCGATGCAGCAATGGAATCGTCCAGTTTCATGAAGACAAATTGCCTGATGCATTGGTTTACAGGAAATATCGGCTACCACCACATTCATCACATCAACGCACGGATCCCCTTTTATCGTTTACCAGAGGCCATGCGTGATATCCCAATGCTGCAAGAACCAAAAACCACATCGCTCAATTGGCAAGATATACGAAACTGTTTGTCACTAAAACTTTGGGATGAAAAGTCGAAAAGACTCGTTGCATTAAGCAGAAAAAACCATCAAAATTGCTAAAATAAGCGCTTCACTAAGTAGAACTACGTAGTGCCAATACAAGGCATTACTGAAAATGCTTGTGCTGTGGAGCTATTTCTATTCCTACATCCGAACCTCACCCTATCTTTGACTCATAAAACAACGGGGTGGTTCCCGGAATTCATAGACAGCAGTAGTTTTAGTTAGGTTTAGGTTAGGTAACAAAAAGGAGCGCGTGAGTGCTCCTTTTTTGCTTTAGTCACCGAAACATGATTGAGTCTTTTGTCCTTTGTCTCTTGTGTTTTGGGATCAAGACCAAAACCTGGGGACTACGCATAAATTTGTGCGATTCTAAAAAGGAAGTACCCGATTAAAGTCAATAAAAATTAGGGATTGATACTTAGAAGAAAAAATGTTACTCTCCGTATCTTTAAGTTACTAAGTAATCCACGATGATATTTGACTCGCGCTCTATTCATTCTGATTATTTTATGACCCCATCGGCCTGTCCGTTGCGTCGGGGGTCGAATCTCTGTAAACTTAAGCTCTCGCGAAAACTAATGACCCCATCGGGGGTCAAACAATCCTTTATCAAAATGGATTAAGCTTCTTGATAGATCATGTCAATTCCAAAATTTCCCAAGGGTAAACCATTAAAATGGTTGATTCATTTCTTCAATTGCTCTTATTATACCCCGGGTTGAAACCCGGGGCTAGGATAAACAACCGATTTTTATTCCTCCCCAACTTTTGGTTATGATCCGTGTTTTGTCATGCAACGCAGCGGTTCTTAACATCTTAACGTCTTAAAATCTTAATGTCTTGACGTCTTTTGTCCATTGTCTTTTGTCCATTGTCTTGACGTCTTTTGTCCCTATCTTTGCACCGTGGTAAAAATCCGTAACATAGAATTGGGTGAATTTCCTCTGTTGCTTGCACCGATGGAGGATGTGAGTGATCCGCCTTTTCGTGCCTTGTGCAAGAAGAATGGCGCTGATTTGATGTACACGGAGTTTATTTCTTCAGAAGGCCTCATTCGTGATGCGGTAAAGAGTGTCCAGAAGCTGGATATTTTTGAATATGAACGTCCTGTGGGAATTCAAATTTTTGGTTCAGAAATCGAAAGCATGAAGCAAGCCGCAGAGATCATTGAAAAGGTCAATCCCGACATCATAGACATCAACTACGGCTGTCCGGTGAAAAAGGTCGCATGCAAAGGTGCTGGAGCGGGTATATTGCAGGATATTCCAAAGATGGTAAGGATGACACAAGAAATTGTGAACGCTACGAATCTGCCCGTCACTGTTAAAACTCGACTCGGTTGGGATGATGACACCAAATACATTTTAGAAACCGCAGAGCGATTGCAAGATGTGGGTATTGAAGCGATTTCAATTCATGGCCGCACACGTAAACAAATGTACAAGGGTGATGCCGATTGGACCTTGATCGGAGAAGTAAAAAACAACCAGCGCATGCACATTCCTGTATTTGGAAATGGCGATATTGATACTCCAGAAAAAGCTTTGGAATACAAGCAGCGTTATGGAGTCGATGGCATCATGATCGGTCGCGCGAGTATTGGTTACCCATGGATCTTCAACGAAATCAAACATTTTATGGCCACAGGCACACACTTAGCAGCTCCAGGGCTGAAAGAACGTGTAGATGCAGCGCGCGACCACCTTCAAATGTCAGTGAACTGGAAAGGTGAAGTACTTGGAATTGCTGAAATGAAGCGCCATTACACCAATTATTTTAAAGGGATTTCACATTTCAAGGAATTTCGAATGAAATTGGTGACATCAACAGATTTGAATGAAGTCATGGAACTGCTCGACTACATCAGTAGTCATGAGGAGGAGTTTGTTTTTGTAGATTAGGGACCTAACTGATTCTCTTTTCGAGAAAGTACATATCAATTTTTCCCTTGTTTTTTGCTTCGACTTTCCCGCGGTATTCACATTCATAAAGATCCTTAATCAATTCATGTGTGGCTCCCGAAAGATTGATTCGATTCACTTCTCCGCTGCTCTCCATGCGTGAAGCAATGTTAACCGTATCTCCCCAGATGTCGTATGAGAATTTTTTGATGCCAACAATACCTGCAATTACAGGACCTGAATGAATGCCAATGCGTATGTCAAAATAAGGCAAGTTTTTCTCAATGCGCTCTCGCTTGAGTTCAGCCATTAATAGTAGTATATCTTCGGCAGCCATAACGACATCAATATGGTGAGTCGTGTTTTCTTTCGGAAGTCCACCAGCAGCCATGTAAGCATCTCCAATGGTTTTAATTTTTTCAATGCCATATTTTTCCATGATGCGGTCTATTCCTTTGAAACAGGTGTCTATTTCAGTGATCAATTCCTTTGGTGTAAGTAGTTCAGAAATTGTAGTGAACCCCTTAAAGTCAGTGAAAAGAACCGTTACGTTCTCAAAATTCTTTGTCTCTGCCTGGCCTTTTTTCTTGAGTTCCTGAGCTGTTTCATAGGGTAAGATGTTCAACAATAACTCGTCAGACCTTTTCTTTCCGCGAACTACAACCACCATCAGCACGATGATAAGCAACAAAATTCCTGCTGATGAAATAAGTCCAACTTGCTGTCTTTGAATGCGCGATTCAGTGACGATTTCCTTTTGAGCATAGTGTAAACTATCCGCCAATTGTTCCTTTAAATAATTGAAATTCAACTCTTTTTCTACCATAGAGCGCTCATTATCAAGATTCTCGATGGAGTCGCTCAAGGTTTTGTAAATTTCGAAATAATTTAATGCCTCATTGTGCTTGCCAAGTGCTTTATTGCTTTTGTAGAGGCAGTCACACGCATCTCTTTCTAGTGGTGGTATCTTTAACTCAGCTGCAGTATTATACGCTTTAATGCACCATTTTTTTGCTGTAGTGAAATCCTTCAGTTCGTTGTAAATAAGTCCAATGTTTAGTTCCGCAATAATCTGAAATCGACGGTTATGAATGGATTGAAAAATCGATTTCGCTTTTTGTGATGCTTCTAATGCTTGATCAAAATAGCTCGAAGCATCCTTTTTTCTCTTCATTGCTTCAATTCCTTCTTTGTAAATCACATAACCGATGTTTCCGTAAACGATACCCGCTTGTACCGCATTATTCTTGAAGTCAATGTAACTTAAACTTTCGCGGTAAAATCGAAGTGCAACCTTAAAATGTTTTGTCGCGCCATAGATATTTCCAAGCAAGCTTAGAGAGTTTGAAATGCGCATTGAATCTCCAAGTTCTCGATTAATTCGCAAGCCTTTTTTTTGGTATTCGGCGGCTTTTGTATTGTTCTTTTGACGTTCGTAAATTTGACCAATTACACTGTAGCAATCAGAAACAAGTCGGTTTTTGTTCAGTTTTTCAGATAATTTCAACGACTTTTGGGCGTAATCGAGCGCCTTGGGGTAAACACCTTGTATGAGAAGTATTTTCGCACGAATCAAATGGTTGGATTGTCGATATTCAGCGGACGTGGAGATTAATGATATTGCTGAATCTAATAGAATGTAAGAGCTGTCGGGATTTGTGTTCATCATCAAATCTGCCGCTGTGTGCAACGCTTTTATCCTTGATTTCGTTGAAATGCGAACATTATATCCATCATCAATCAATTGTCCAAGGTCATTTTGACCTTGTGACACCATACTCATCAAGCACAGGAGTATTAAGATTATCCGATTCATTTTCAAAGAAATAGTGGCCGTAATTTAGACACTTTACTTGAGATATAAGGATTTAATTTTAGTTAATAGGTGATTTGTTGAATTGTTCAATTCTGTGTTTATTCCTCATCTTTTATGAGCTCTTATTCCCCTACATTCTTTATTTTTAACTTTTAAAATCTAGAACATGCAACGCTATCAAAATTATGTCTTAGGTCAATGGACTGACGGGACAGGAGTAGAAACTGAATTGTTCCATGCAATCAATGGTCAGAAAATAGGTGAAGTATCGAGTGCAGGGCTTGATTTTTCTGATATTTCGGACTATGCGAAGCGAACAGGCGGTTTCACGTTGCGTAAAATGACATTTCAGGAAAGGGGAAGAATGTTGAAAGCACTTGCTCTGTACCTGATGGAAAAAAAGGAAAAATACTACCAGGTTAGCGCTTGGACAGGTGCCACTCGCGTTGATTCATGGATAGATATTGAAGGTGGAATCGGGAACTTGTTCTCGAACGCCTCATTGCGCCGACAATTTCCAGATCTTCCCTATTATGTGGATGGTGTTGCTGCGCCTTTGTCAAAAAACGGAACATTTATCGGTCACCACATCATGGTGCCTCGTGAGGGTGTCGCCATACATATCAATGCTTTCAATTTTCCTGTTTGGGGGATGTTGGAGAAAATTGCAGTGAACTTCATGGCAGGGGTTCCAGCGATTGTTAAGCCTTCTGAATTTACATGCTTCTTAACTGAAGTTGTTGTGCGCGATATCATTGACTCTAAAATCTTACCAGAAGGTTCCTTGCAATTGATCTGCGGTTTAGGACGTGGAATTATCGATCATGTAACATCGGAGGATGTGGTTACCTTCACAGGCAGTGCGGTAACGGGAAAGATGCTGAAGGCTCATCCAAGAATTGCAGCTGAAAGTGTTGCCTTTAATTTAGAAGCAGATTCCTTGAATGCTACAATTTTGGGCGAAAAAGCCGTTCTTGGAACAGTGGAATTTGATTTATTTATTAAGGAAACTGTTAAAGAAATAACCATCAAAGCTGGCCAGAAATGTACCGCTGTTCGAAGAATTATAGTCCCGGAAGACCGCATTGATGAAGTTGAAAAAGCGATAGCCACCCGATTGGCAAGCACGAAAATTGGCGACCCTTCGATGGAGGGTGTGAGAATGGGTGCCTTGATATCTAAACTTCAAGTGGAACGTGTGCGTGCAAATGTTGAGCTTTTGGCGAAATCGCAATCCATTGTTTATGGCGATGTCAATCAGTGCGAAGTCATTGGAGCAGATGCGAATGCAGGTGCATTTTTCTCGCCGATTTTATTCCGAAACAATGATCCGTTCAATCAAACGGATGTGCACGAAATAGAAGCATTCGGACCTGTGGCAACGGTAATGCCTTACAAAAATTTGGACGAGGCGATCTTGTTAGCGAAAATGGGGAAGGGGTCTTTGGTGTCATCGATCGTTACGCCAAGTGACGAGGAGGCCATGGAATATGTGGTGAATGCCGCAAGTATGCATGGACGAATTTTGGTCTTAAATAAAGACTGTGCAAAGGAAAGTACGGGACACGGTTCGCCAATGCCACTGTTAACACACGGTGGTCCGGGTCGTGCAGGCGGAGGTGAAGAAATGGGAGGAAAGCGTGGCGTACTTCATTACTTGCAACGCACAGCAATTCAAGGTCATCCAACAACAATAACGAAGATTACCCAACAATTTCAAGTGGGTGCAGCAATGCCTGAGGCGAATCCACATGTGTTTAGAAAGCACTTCGAAGAGTTGGTTGTCGGCGAAACCGTGTTTACACACAAACATACCGTAACGGATGCGGATATCGTCAATTTTGCGAATGTTTCAGGAGATAATTTCTATGCCCACATGGACGCCACCTCTTTGGAAGGAACCATTTTTGAACGCAGAGTCGCTCACGGTTATTTCGTGTTGTCGAAAGCAGCTGGATTGTTTGTAGACCCAAAGAAAGGTCCCGTTTTGTTAAATTATGGCCTGGATGAGGCACGTTTTACCAAGCCCGTTTATCCGGGAGCTACTCTCGGTGTGCGTTTTACGGTGAAAGAAAAAGTCGATCAAGAAAAACGTTCAGAAGACGATATCGCTAAAGGTATTGTGAAGTTCTTAGTCGATGTCTATGACGAGACAGGGGAGACTGTTGCCCTAGCAACTATCTTGACAATGGTGCGAAAATTAGATCAATCAAAATAGATTGTTGTTCAAAAATGGAACTTTTTTTTAGCTTCGTGTTTTATATAGTTCGAGCGTAAAGGGTAAAAAATGGGAAAGGAAAACGAAAAAAGTTGTGCGGTAATTGGTTCAGGTGTATCGGGCTTGGCCGCTTCGATTCGCATGCGAAACAAGGGGTATCGTGTAACCGTTTTTGAAGCCAATTCTTTTCCAGGTGGAAAATTGTCCAGCGAAAGGAATCAAGGGTACAGGTTCGATATGGGGCCATCCGTGTTTACCATGCCTCAATTTGCCGACGAATTGTTCACGCTTTCGGGGAAGAACCCAAGAGATTATTTTAGCTACGAACGACTCGACCCCGTTTACCGCTATTTTTTTGAAGATGGATCTACCCTCGAAGGTGTTAATGGGAAAGAAGCCTACGCCCAATCCATGGCGGATGGTTCAATAGATTCAAAAGAAGACATCTTTAACTACCTCGAGAAAACCGAGGAAATGTACAATTTAACGGATGAAGTGTTCTTACACAATTCCTTGCATGTGCCGAAGAACTTTTTCACCAAAGCTGTCGCGAAGGGAATCCTGAATTTCGGAAAAATTGGTGCTTTTGATACGATGAATGGTGCCAATGAAAAGGCGTTTAAAGATCCCCGCTTGGTGCAAGTGTTCAATCGCTATTCGACCTACAATGGCTCTAGCCCTTTTCTTGCGCCAGCAACGTTGAATGTCATTTCACACGTCGAAATTGAACGAGGTGCATTTTACCCAGAAGGAGGAATGGTTTCGATTACCAAGGCCTTGGAAAAGTTAGCCAAAGACATTGGTGTTGAGTTTCTCTATTCTACGCCTGTGAGAGAAATTCTATTGGAAGACAAACGCGCAAAAGGAGTGAGAACAGATAACGAAAGTTATGCATTTGATCTTGTTATTTCCAATATGGATGTGTACAACACCTACCACAAACTCATTCCATCCGCAAAAAAGCCGAAACGAACATTGGATCAACCAAAATCAAGCTCGGGAATCATTTTTTACTGGGGAATCAAAGGGAAATTTAACCAGTTGACCTTGCACAACATCCTTTTTGCAGAAGACTACAAAGCTGAATTTGAGACTATTTTTGAAAAAAAAGAAATCTACCACGACCCGACCATTTATGTGAACATCACCTCAAAACATTCTCCTGAACATGCACCTGAAGGGTGTGAGAATTGGTTTGCATTTATCAATGTCCCCAATAACCAGGGACAAGATTGGGATGCCTTCATTGACCAAGCGCGTGAGGCTGTCATACGTAAGGCTGACCGCATGCTTGGTACAGATTTGCGATCTTTGATTGAGTGTGAGATGGTCTTCGATCCGAGAGTGATTGAAAATAGAACCTCGTCAGCATTTGGGGCAATCTATGGCAATAGCTCAAACAATAAGTTTGCCGCATTCATGCGTCATCCAAATTTTTCTAAGTCAATAAAAGGACTTTATTTCTGTGGTGGAAGTGTTCACCCTGGCCCGAGTATCCCACTATGTTTGCTTTCCGCAAAGATTACAACTGACTTGATTAAGTACTAAAATTGTTCTGAGAAGGAGGAAGTTTGGTTTATTCATTGTATATTTAGTCTGGAAGCAATGCATGTATAGACAAGTTCTTTTGATGTCTTGCTATGAAATTATTTCATCAATTCTTAAAAATCAACTAGATTGGTAGACCGAAATTTTTCAATCATTCTTTCTGCTTTCATTTTTACATTTCTTGAATGAATGATTCGGCTCTTGTGTTCCATACTGCTTATTATTTCCCATTTGACCGTTTGGGCCAATGACACCATTCCAGAAATTGAAGTAAAGAATTTCACTGAGTCAAAAATTGATTTTTTTGTGCAAAGTAAAGGTCTAGAAAAACTTCATTTAGATGCATTTAGGAAGTCACAAGAGTTGACGATTAAGGAGCAAGGCGAGAAGATTCAGCGCAAGCGAAGGAAAATACATGCCTTGTTTGCAGTCGAACAAAAAGAACGAAAAGTTTGGAAATTGCGCTATGCGAAAAATAGGCAGTACGTCTTACAATTAAAGCTTCGAAAGGAATTGCTTCTAACAATTTTTTTGATAGTACTCATTTTCATAGCATTTGCTTTGTTTGTTTTTCTTTACTACAAAAAAGAGCAAAAGATACTAGCTATAGAATTAAGTCGATTGGTGTTTATCGCAGGTGAGGAGGAAAAGTTGCGTTTCTCTAGAGAACTGCATGACGATTTTCAGGCAACGCTATCAATCATGCATATCATGGCTGCGTATGAATTTAGAAGGTCGCCTGAGAATAAAAATTATGGAGAACTAAAAAACAGATCAAATGCAGCAATCACAGAAGTCAGGAAAATAAGCGAAGAGTTGTATCCTTGTGAAATCAAAACAGTTGGGCTATTGGTAAGCATTCAATCATTGGTCAAAAGAACAAATGCACTTCAAACGATGACCAACTTTCATGTACATGTTGATGAAATGGATTGCTCAAGTGATTTGCGAATGATCTGGTACCGATTAGTTCAGAAGCTGATAAACAATACACTCAAGAATTCAAGTGCTCAAGAAGTTGAAATGAAATGGGGCGGTAAAGCCAAAGGTTTTGAATTGGTATATACAGAATTGAAGTTTGACCAGAACGTCTCTCAGAGAGAATTCGAACTTATGATTGTCAGTGAACTAGTTCATTCACTTGGTGGTAAATTTTCAATCAAAAGTCAAACAATTGATGCTTATGCTTTTGTGGTATTTTTTGAAGAAAAAATAAGGTTTAAGTATGGCTAAAATATTGAAATAATTGAAAATATATCATGTGTACCTTTGTTTTTCGAAATGATTTTTATGTATTTTTGAATACTAACTTAAAATTTAAAAACTATGGGAACAGATGCGCTCAATGCTGCAAATTATAGTTCATTTAGAGTGGATTATGATGGGAATAAAACCTTAAAAATAACCTTGAATCTTGATTCAGTGGATCAAAAACTAAAATTAGGCGTGCCAAGCAAGGTTACTGTGGATGGATTAAATGGTATATCAGTGCCGGCAACAATTGATTCGGTGGGGGGTACATTTCCGTCATCTGTAAATTTGCCAGTTATCTTTGCATCAGGCTCAAGTTACGATTTCGTTCAGTTGGTCATTTCAACAAGAAGACCGAGTCCACTTGTTGTCGTTAAAGTTAATATCCCTTAATTGAAAAGGTTTACTACGATTATTTTATTTCTTTGCATCACTCATCTAGGAATAGGTCAGAGACATTGCGACAAGCTGCTTCTAGAAATAGAAGCAGCTTTTGAGCAAAATGAGGATGCTACTCTTTTGATTCGACGTTACGAGAAATCATGCTTTACATCTGACTGTGAGTCACTTTGTGAGTTTGATGCGCTAAAAATGAAAAGTTTTCGAAGAAACGGAGATTATAAATCTGCTTTGGAATATGGGCAAAAAGCACAAAATAAGGGGGGTGATGAAAAATTTAAAGCCCAAATTCATCTAGAAACTGCGATCGTTTATTACCTCATTAAAGATATTGATAAGGCAGTAAAATGTCTTCATCAAGTCATCTCAAGTGATCATGTTGAAAAGGAAATTGAAGCAAAGGCGTTTTTAATGTTGGGAAACGCTCATAATTATTTAGGAAACACCAATTATGCGAATCGTTTTTTCTCCAAATCGTATTATGCTGCATTATCTCTCAGAGATTCTTCTACTATTTCCTTCGCACTGAATGGCCAAGGCCTCATTGCCTACGGCCAAGGTAAACGGAGTAGCCTGAAGCGTGCAATCCATTTGTTTCAAAGGTCTTTGAGCTTTTTAAACAATCCCGAAAGTGAACAAGCATCAAATACAATGAATAACATCGCCGCTGCCTATTTCAACATCAAAGAATTCAAAAAGGCAGAAAAGTACTTTCTGGAATGTGCCAAATTGTATACAGTAAATCTTGATTTCGAGGATTTGGCTTCAACTTACAACAATCTTGCAGCCATTTTCAAAGAAAAGAATCAATGGAATAAGGCCAAAGAGTACTTAGATAAAGCAGTTGCATTGTATTCAGATGAGCTTCTCGGTTCTATGTTTTTCCCTCAGTTGAATCTCAGCCTGAGTGAATATTACTACCACGTAGGAAAATATCAGCAGAGTCGCGATTATTATGCTAACTATGCGCAGCAAGAACTAAAAAGACTCAACGCAGAACAAGGTGAGGCTGTGATTGAAAGTCAAGAACGCTATGACGATCTCCGGCGAACGAAGTTAATCAATGATCTTAAGCTTGCGAAGAAACGCGCCGAGGTGAGAAACCTTCGTTTGCAAAACGCGATTTACATCATCCTTGTGGTCTTTATTTCAATCAGTATCGGTGCGTATTTCCTGATCAATGCGAGAAGGAAAAAAGAGAAACGGGAGCGTAAAGCTGCATTGAATCGAGCGGCACTTCAATCGGCTGAAAATGAAAAATTACGCGTGTCTCGTGAACTACACGATAGCATGGGAGGTACCCTTACCGTCATGAACCTCCTGCTCGGTCATGAGGCCGATAAAGATCCGTCCAATGCGAATTTAGCGCTGCTCTCTGAAACAACTAAGAGTGCCATCGACGACCTTCGTCGCATCTGCCGAGACTTGTACCCGTCGGAACTGAAAATTTCTGGATTGAGCGCAAGCTTACGCTCCTACTTCGAAAAACTCAACAATTCACAGGATGGAGTGCGCTTTGTGCTCGAAGCTCCGGAAGAACTCATCCTTGATGCCGGATTCAGCATTAACTTTTACCGCATCGCACAAGAGTTAACCAACAACACCCTGAAATATGCCAAGGCCTCTGATGCACGCTTAACTATTTCAGTGGCGGATGGCAAATTTAACGCTTTCTATCACGATAATGGGCAAGGAGTCGATCCCAAACAGTTGAGAAAAGGTGTGGGCATGAACAGCATTGAGGAACGCACCTTTTCCTTTAAAGGGAGATTGGAATTCAAATCAGCAACCAATAAAGGCTTTAGTGCCAAGATGATTTTCTTCTCGGAAAATATCGCCGCAATGGAAGAGGATACATTCTAAAACTGGAAGTACACGAACGGCTTAAAGGTATCTGAAACGGCCTGGTACACGAGTATCACAATAGTCGCTACAGCCATCGCTTGGACCGGCATCGGTGATCGACTGAACAGCTTCTCCCACATCAACTTGATGTTGTCCGGTAGCCAATGCACAATGAATCCAAAAAGGATGACCCAAAACACGCTCTGATAGGTCGAAAGCACCATTCCAAATGTTTCCAAAGTAAAGTCAAAATGATTCCATACATGGTTGATCATCGCCATAGGTGCACCCTCATCTTCGAAGCGAAACCAAATCCGCGTAAAGGTGATGAAGTTGAAGGTGAGAAACACTTTCCAGAAATGAACCACCAACCATGTTGAATTTTCATACGGTGAAATTTTACGCCAGTAGTTATAAATCACTAAGGCAGCGCCATTCATCGCTCCCCAAATCACAAAATTCTCACTCGCACCGTGCCACAAACCTCCCACGACCATGGTAATCAACAAGTTCAAATCGCGGTGGACATATTGCTTGAAGTTGGGAATGAAAAGTACGCCTAAAATGTAAACAACGGTAAGTCCGAGATAGACATAGATCAATTCGTACCATTGGGTGATGAAAATTAAAAAGACAAAAATGATGGCTGTGGCGATATAGGTGCCAAAACCACCTGTCTTGTTTCCCCCCAAAGGAATGTACAAATAGTCCCGCAACCAAGAACCCAATGATTTGTGCCATCTTCTCCAGAAATCTGCCACGCTTACGGCCTTGTACGGCGAACGGAAATTTTCAAGCAGATTGAATCCCATTAAACGGGAAAGCCCAATCGCAATGTCGGTGTAGCCAGAAAAATCCCCATAAATCTGAAGTGAATAGCCCCACATCGCCAAAACACTCACAAAACCCGGATAGGCCTCGGGTGCATCCGCAATTTTATCAATAAAGTGAACTGCGATGTAGTCTGCCAAAACGACCTTTTTAATTATTCCCTTGACAATTTGAATGATAGACCAACTGAAGGCGTCTTTATCCAGGGCAAAGGGTTGACGAATTTGTGGAATGAAATCCCGTGCACGAACGATTGGTCCGGCAACAAGTTGCGGGAAATAGGTCACAAAGAAGGTATAATCGAAGAAGTTCTTTACGGGCTCAATTTCTTTTCGGTAGATGTCGATAAAATAGGAAATACTCTGAAAGGTAAAGAAGGATACACCTACGGGCAGGATAATTTTATCGACATTGAAACTTCCCTCGCCAAAGAAAGAATTTCCCATGAATGCGAGGTGATTGACTACCTCGAAGTCGGTATGGAACATTTCGTTGAAGGAGTCGGTGAAGAAGTAAGAATACTTGAAGTAGGCGAGAACGGCGAGATTTAGAAATGCCCCAATTCCAATGATCCATTTCTTCGAACGCTCGCGCTGCGCGTCATGCACCCACTTGCCAAAAAAGTAGTTCCCTACTAGGCTGATGCACAAAAGAATGACAAACAATCCAGAGGTTTTGAAATAAAAGAAAATGGAAACAGCTGTCAGGAAAATACTTCGTACCAAGAAGTGTTTGTGAATCATAGAAAAGATGATCATCACCGCCAAGAAGAAAAGCCAGAAATCCAATTGTGTGAAGATCAGGGGTTCCTTTTCATTGAATGAGAATATTTGCCACAGTCGTTCCATGTGTTCAGTTTAATGTTGTTTGT